>CANREU010000004.1 GCA_947629725.1 uncultured Clostridia bacterium | reverse complement strand
GGTGAACCCCACCAACGTGATGGGCGCCACCAAGCGCATCTGCGAGATGATCGTGCAGACCATCGGGCGGCACAGCCAAAACACCAACTTCGTCGCCGTCCGCTTCGGGAACGTGCTCGGGTCGAACGGCTCGGTCATCCCCCTCTTCAAGCGGCAGATCGCCGAGGGCGGGCCCGTCACCGTGACCGACCCCAACATCATCCGCTATTTTATGACCATTCCCGAAGCGGTGATGCTCGTGCTGCAGGCGGGCGCCTACGCGAAGGGCGGGCAGATCTTCGTGCTCGACATGGGCGAGCCCGTGAGGATCTACGACCTCGCGTATAACCTCATCAAACTCTCGGGGCTCGAGCCGAACGTCGACATCGAGATCCGCTGCACGGGGCTCCGCCCGGGTGAAAAGCTCTACGAGGAACGGCTCATGGACGAGGAGGGATTGCAGACGACGGCGCACGGGCTCATCAGCGTCGCCCGCCCCATCGACCTCGACGAAGACTTCCTCCGCGAGGAGCTCAAAGAGCTTTGGACGGCGGCGCACGAGGAGACGCAAGACATCCGCCCCCTCATCGCAAAACTCGTACCCACCTATACGTTTTCGGAGAAAAAGCAATGAGGATCGAATTTTCCCCGCCCGACATCACGGAGGCGGAGATCGAAGAAGTTTCCGCGGCGCTCCGCTCGGGCTGGATCACGACGGGCCCGCGCACCAAAGAATTGGAACGGCGCGGCGCGGCGTTCGTGGGAACGGAAAAAGCGGTGTGCCTCAACTCGCAGACCGCCTGCGCGGAAATGGCGCTCCGCGCGCTCGGGATCGGCGAGGGCGACGAGGTCGTCACCTCCGCCTACACCTACACCGCCACCGCCTCGGTCGTCTGCCACGTCGGCGCAAAGCTCGTCCTTGTCGACATCCAGAAGGATAAGCCCGAACTTGATTACGACGCACTCGAAAGGGCGATAAACGAAAGAACGAAGGCGATCATCCCCGTCGATCTCGCGGGCGTCCCCTGCGACTACGATAGGATCTTCGGGATCGTCGAGAGAAAGCGCGGGCTGTTCCGCCCCGCGAACGGGTTGCAGGAGGCGATCGGGCGGGTCGTTGTGCTCGCCGACGCCGCGCACGCGTTCGGCGCGGAGCGCCACGGGAAAAAAGTGGGGAGCATTGCCGATCTTTCCGCCTTTTCCTTCCACGCGGTGAAGAATTTCACGACCGCGGAGGGCGGCATGCTCACATGGAGGGAGCGCGCGGGGTTCGACAGCGAGGAGTTCTACCGCACCCTGCAGCTCCTCTCCCTCCACGGACAGTCGAAAGACGCCCTCGCAAAGACCCGCCTCGGCGCTTGGGAATACGACATCGTCGGCACCTATTATAAGTGCAACATGACGGACGTCGCCGCCGCGATCGGGCTCGCCCAGCTCGGCCGCTATCCCGCCCTCCTCGCGCGGAGAAAACAACTCATCGCCTATTACGATTCGGTGCTTCGCCCCCTCGGCGTGCGCACCCTCGACCACTATACGGAGAGCTACTCCTCCTCGGGGCACCTCTACATCACCCGCGTGCCCCGCGCGGGGCTCGAAGAGCGAAACCGCCTCATCATGGCTATGGCCGACCGCGGGATCGCCTGCAACGTGCACTATAAGCCCCTCCCCATGCACACGGCATACCGCAGGCTCGGGTTCGACATCGCAAACTTCCCGAACGCCTATGCCTTCTTTGAGAATGAGATCACCCTCCCCCTTCACACCCTCCTTACGGACGGAGAGGCGGAGTACGTCGCCGAGAACTTTGCGGAGCTTGTAACATGCTTGTAAAGCGCTGGGAAAAACTGCCCGAGAATATGCGCTGCGACGCCGTGTACCCCTATTGGAAGGCGCTTCGCAAGAAGAACTTCTCCCTCTTTTGGAAGAGGTGCTTCGATGTGTTCGCCGCCCTCCTCCTTCTCATCCTCCTCTCCCCCGTGCTGGTCGCGGTTGCGATCGCCGTAAAGGCGGACTCCCGCGGCCCCGTCTTCTTTCGGCAGACGCGGGTCACGCAGTATGGGAAGACCTTCCGCATCTACAAATTCCGCACCATGATAAAGGACGCCGAGGCGGCGGGCGCACAGGTCACCTCCAAAAACGACGCCCGCGTCACCCGCGTGGGGAGGACCCTCCGCAAGCTGCGGCTCGACGAACTCCCCCAGCTCTTCGATATTCTCCGCGGGACGATGTCCTTTGTGGGCGTCCGCCCCGAAGTGCCCAAGTATGTCGGCCGTTACACCGACGAAATGCGCGCCACCCTCCTCTTGCCCGCAGGCGTGACCTCGGAGGCGAGCATCCTCTTTAAGGATGAGGACGCCCTCCTTGCGGACGCGGAGAACGCGGACGAGGCGTATGTGGAAAAGGTGCTGCCCGAAAAAATGGAATACAATCTCGCGTCCCTCAAAAAGTGCGGATTTTTCCGCGACATCGGCACGATGTTCCGCACCGTGTTCGCGGTTTTGAAGAGGTAAAATGGAAGAAAAAGCAAAATTTTCGGTGCTTTTTTCCGTGTATTACAAGGAAAATCCCGAATTCTTCGATAAGGCGCTGGAAAGCGTTTTTCATCAGACGGTGCAAGCGGACGAGTGGGTCATCGTAAAAGACGGCCCCATCCCCGAAGGATTGCAGGCCGTCATCGACAAGTATAAGACGATGTCGGGCGTCTGCTTAAAGGAGGTGCCGCTGCCCGAAAACCGCGGGCTGGGCTTGGCGCTTGCGGCGGGCGTGCCAGAATGCAGCTATGAACTCATCGCCCGCATGGACAGCGACGACATCGCCGTCCCCGAGCGGTTTGCGCTGCAACTTGCGGAGTTTGAGAAAGACCCGTCGCTCGATCTCTGCGGCGGGCAGATAAAGGAGTTTGAAACGACCCCCGAAGAGATCGTCGGCGAGCGGCACGTCCCCCTAACGCAAGAAGAGATCGAGAAATACCAAAAGACGCGGAGCGCCTTCAATCATGTAACAGTCATGTTCAAAAAGAGCAAGGTGCTCGAGGCGGGGAACTATAAAGATTGCCCGCTCATGGAGGACGACATGCTTTGGGTGGATATGCTCCTCCGCGGCGCCGTGTGCAAAAACGTCGGCGAAACTTTGTGCTTTGTGCGCACCGACCGCAATATGATCACCCGCCGCGGCGGGATGAAGTATTATAAAAAATACAAGAGCGCACGCAAAAAGATCTTGGAGACGGGCTTTATCTCCAAGCGGGAATACAGAAAGACAAACTTCATTCAGTTCCTCGTCTGCCTTATGCCCGCATGGCTGCGGAAATTCGTGTTCTTCAAGATGCTGCACAAAAAGAGGAAAGCCAAATGAGGTTGGCAATTCTTCTCATGTGCCATAAAGCGCCCGAGCAAGTAAACCTCTTGCTGAAACAGTTGATCTCCGAAAACGAAGGAAGGGATTCCGTTACGGTATTCGTTCATCTCGACAAAAAAGCGGATTTTGAGGACAAACTTATCCGATCGGAATTCGTAGAGGTGCTGCCGCGATCGGAACGCGTAAACGTAAAATGGGGTAGAGTTTCACAAGCGGAATGCGAATATCGGCTGCTTTCGTATGCGACAAAAAGAGGCGGCTTCGACTATTATTGGTTTTGCAGCGGGCAGGATTTTCCCATAAAGCCGATGCGGACCCTCTTTGAATTTTTCAAAGAAAATGCGGGCCACGAATTTATAAACTTCTTCCCTTCCGCAAATAACGGCGGGGCGCCGAACCATTACGATAAGAGGAACGCCGTTTATTTCCCTTTGCATTGGATCGGGATGAAATTTTGGCAACGGGCATTGCGACGGCTTTGGGTGGAGGTCAGCGGAGGATACGGCCGCACTTTCCGCATTTTCAGACGGAAGAACAAGACGGGACTGCCTTTTTATTTCGGCTCGAATTGGGCGTGTATCTCGGGGATGTGCGCCGCGTGGGTCGTAGACTACATCGCAACGCACCCTGAATTTTTGCGGTTTTACAGACATTGCGTTTGCCCCGACGAGAGCTTTTTACAAACGCTCGTGATGAGTTGCCCCGTTCGGGGGGAAATCGCAGACTACCTTCACTATGCGGATTGGAGCATGGGCGGGAGCAACCCGAAAATTCTGACGGCGGAAGATATTCCGCAGCTTGCGGCAAGCGCGGCTTTCATGGCGCGAAAATTCGATTTGTCCGTCGACGCGGAAGTGCTGAAAATACTATCCAAATCAAATCGGGAAAATACGCCGTCGGAGCAAGAGAGACTATGCTGAATGCAATTCAAACAAAATTGTTGGAAATGATGAAATGGCTTCATGCCTTTTGCATTGAAAACAAGATCTCCTACTACGTTCTCGGCGGAACGCTGCTCGGCGCCGTGCGGCACAAGGGGTTTATCCCGTGGGACGACGACATCGACGTGGGAATGCCGCGAGAGGACTACGAACGCTTTAAGGCGTGCGCCGGATCCATTCCGAAGGGGAGCAAGTATCTTTTGGAAACTCCGACGGAAAACCGCGAATTCGGCGTGTTGTTCTGTAAACTCTACGATACGGAAACGACCCTCATCGAGAACACCCGTTTCAAGGCGCGCCGCGGTCTGTATATAGATATTTTCCCCATAGACGGGATCGGCAATACTCCCGAAGAGAGCCGTAAAAATTATAAAAAAATACACCGCAAAAAGGCATTTCAGTACATCACCGTTTGCAGACTGAAAAAGAAACGGAGTTTCTTCAAAAACGCGGCGGTGCTCTTCTCCCGCATGTTTACGGCCGGGTGGAAGAAGCGAGCCATAAAAATCGACAGGCTGTGCGCGTCCCGCCCCTATGATGAGTGCCGCTTCGTCGGAAATCTTTTGGGAGCATGGAACGAGCGCGAGATCGTCGAGCGCGCATGGATGGGCGAGCCCGTGCTCTATCCTTTCGAGGATATGCAGGTCTACGGTCCGTGCAACGCGGATCGATACCTCACGGCAGTCTACGGAGACTATAAGAAGATCCCGCCGGAGGGACAGCGGGGCGGCAGCCACGACTATTTGTTCCTCGACCTGAGTACCCCCTACCTCGCAAAGGAAACGGCCGCAAAACAATGAAGATCAGCCTCGTGATCCCCGTTTACAACGTGGAAAAATATCTGCGCAAATGCCTTGACAGTGTGTGCGTCCAAAGCGGGACCGTCGCCGAAATTTTGTTGGTCAACGACGGAAGCACGGATAATAGCTTGCAGATCTGCAAGGAATATGCCGAAAAAGACGGGCGCATCCATATCATCGACCAAGAAAACGGCGGACTGTCGAATGCCGTTCGCGTCGGTGTGCGCGCCGCTTCCTGTGATTATATCGGGTTCGTGGACAGCGACGACTATATCGAAAAAGACATGTATGAGAAATTGGCGGGCGCGATCGTTGAGAGCGGCGCCGAGATCGCTCTGTGCGACTACGACCGCGTAGATGAAAGCGGCGCGTGTCTGCAAGTGACCGACCTCGGGATCCCCGCCGCTTGCGTACTCACAAAGGAAAACGGCGCGTTTCCTTATCCCGTGTTCCCCTCCATAAGAAAGGGAATGTCGGGCACATATATCTCGGGCTCGCGGTGTAATAAACTGATAAAGCGGGACTTGCTCGTAAATTGCTTTTCCTTTGAAGACAAGGGCGTATCGATGGGCGAAGACGCGGCTTTGATCATTCCCGTCATGATGGAATGCGACCGAATGGTCTATGTAAAAGAGGTACTGTATCATTATTTGCAGCGGGGAGACTCGATCGCGCACGTATATAAGAGTTCGTATCTCGAAGATTGGGAAAAAATCGTAAACAATATGCAACAGGCTTCTGCCTATTACAATATAATAGATTTCCACTCTTGCGCGCTCGCATGGCTGTTCAACATTTGTTTCCTCAAACTTCGCGAATGCGACAATATGACCAAAAAGCAGAAAAGAGAAGAACTCAAAAAAATCGCAAAGAACAAGAAAGCGGCGGCTTACTGTAAGCCCACAAAGACAAAATTAAAATTCAAATATGCCGTTTATTTGCTCCTGTTCCGTTGGCATTTTTACGGCCTATTGTCATGGATATAACGGAGATAGAAAGTGATCAAAATTTTGCACTACTGCTGGTTCGGCGGCGCGCCCCTTCCCGAGAGCACCGTCCGCTATATGGAGACGTGGAAAAAGTTCTGCCCTGGCTATACGGTCAAGCGCTGGGACGAGAGCAATTTCGACGTGAATTCCGTCCCCTTCGTGGCGGAGGCGTATGCCGCAAAGAAGTGGGCGTTCGTAGCCGACTATGTGCGCACCTATGCCCTCTATCACGAGGGGGGGGTGTACGTCGATACCGACGTGGAATTCGTGAAGGGGATCGACGACCTTACAGAGACCTCCTTCATGGGGTTCGAGCGGCCCGACATCGTGAACCCCGGCCTCATTCTCCATGCCGCCGCCCCGCACGAGCCCTTCTTCGGGGAGATCTTAAAACAGTATGAAGGGGTGCATTTTTCGGCGGAGCGGATGTTTGAGATCACGTCGCCCATCCTCTACACCGATCTCCTCCGAAAGATGGGGCTGCAATTAAACGGCACCCTCCAGCATGTGGGCGGGATCGCCGTGTACCCGATGGAATATTTCCAGCCCATGGGGCTCGATTGGCACAAACTGTGCGCGACCGAAAACACGCGCACCGTACACCACTACGACGCGAGCTGGTATGAAAAAGAAGACCGGCTCTACTTCCGTTTCCGCTTACAATACGGAAGAAAGAGGGGAAAGGTCCTCTTCTGCTTTGCCCACCCCGTCCTCGCATGGAAACGGTTTTTGGCGTCCAGCAAACGGAAAAAAGAAAATCCATGAAACCCGCTCTCTGCAACTTAACACCGCGGAAAAGGGGACTGAGCGCCTCTTTTTGGCTCACGGCAGTGCTCCTCGTGTGCATGCTGCTGTATTTTTACCTGCCCGTTTTTTGCGGCGAACTGCCGTTCGGCGACTACCTCTATCCGCTCTTCTTTGCGGCGGGCTTTTTAGCTGCGGCCATCGCCCTTTCGGCGCGCAAACTTTATACGCCCCTCTGGCTCAAACTCCTCTTTTTAGCCTCCTTCCTCTTGGCGGCGATCTCCTCCGCCCTCGACGGGACCGACCTCACCCACGCCTATGGGCTGCTCACCGTCCTTGTGGGGCTCTATTGCTACCGTAAAGACCCCCTCCGCCGCGCGGAGCGGGAACTCCTTCTGCCCCTCTTTGCGGTCGCGGTGGGGCTTCTTCTCCTCAACGGCGTGCCCGGGGACCCGAGTCTCACCCTCCCCGCGGGGAAATTCAACCCCAACACCTGCGGGTTCCTCCTCACCGTGCTCTACTGCGTGTGCTTCTCCCGCTATCTCTCGGAGAGGGGGCTCCGCCGCCTCGCCCTCTCTATTCTTCTATTCCTCTTGCAGCTCGTGTACCTCTCCCGCACGGCGCTTTTGGGCTCCCTCTTTTTCACCTGCGCCGCCCTCGTCTGCCGCACGTGGAAGCGCAACTCTTTCACCGCGCCCACCGTGTGCGGGCTGCTCTTCTGCTTCTCCCTCCTCGGCGTTTTGGCGGCGTTCCTCTACTCCGAGGTCCTCTTCCCCCTCATCGGGAACGGGAAGATCGTGATCCTCGGGAAGGACCTCTTCACGGGGAGGCAGACCATCTGGAACGGCGCCTTCAAGGCGATCGCGGAGCACCCCCTCTTCGGCGTGGGGAACGAACTCAACAGGGACCTCTACGAACAGACGGGCAACGTCCTCATGATGAATGCGCACAACCAGCCCCTCGGCACCCTCGCCGCCACCGGGCTCCCCTCCTTCCTCGTGTTCTACGCGGCGTTTTCCGCCGTCGGGGCGGCTCCCTATGCGGGGGCATACGGAGAGCGCGCCGGCCGCGCCCCCGCCCTTTTCCTCGTCACCGTGACCGTGATGAGCTTCTTCGACATCTACTTCTTCTCCCCCTATAATTTTTACGCGATCCTGATCGCTTACGGGCTCCTCTTCGCCCGAAAGGAGGCATGATGGTCACCGTTTTCACCCCCGCCTACAACCGCGCGCACCTGCTGCCCGTCCTCTACGCCTCCCTCAAAAAGCAGACCTCGAAAAACTTTGAGTGGGTCGTCGTGGACGACGGCTCTTCCGACGGCACGGCGGAGCTCCTCGAAAAGTGGGAAAAGGAGAAGGAAGTGCCCCTCCGCTTCGTGCGGCAGGAGAACGGCGGCAAACACCGCGCCGTAAACCGCGGCGTCTCCCTCGCAAAAGGGGAGCTCTTCCTCATCGTGGATTCGGACGACCACCTCGAAGAGAACGCCGTCGAGACCCTCATCAAGTGGCAAAAATCGCTGGATGGGGGCGGAAAATGGGGAGGCGTAGCGGGGCTTAAAGTGCATGCGGACGGGAGCGACCTCGGCACTTCCTTCAAGGGCGGCTTCGTGGACGCGACCTCCCTCGAGCGGGAAAAATACAACATTACGGGCGACAAGGCGGAGGCCTTCTTCACCGAAGTGCTCCGCGCCTTCCCCTTCCCCGAATTCGAGGGGGAGAAGTTCGTCACCGAAAACACCGTGTGGTATGCGATCGCCGCGGCGGGCTATAAGCTCCGCTGGTTCAACGAACCCGTTATCGTGTGCGAATACCTCGAGGACGGGCTCACCCGTAACGCCGAAGAGGTGAGACGGCGCAACCCCCTCGGCTATCTCTATTACTTTGCCCTGTGCCGCCGCGTGCAGCGGGGCCCGAGGCGCAAACTTGCCGCCGTGTGGCACTACTACGCCCTCGCTACCTCCCTCGGGTGGGACAAAAAGCGGATCTGCCGCGAGCTGCACGTCTCCCGCTTCACCCTCCTTATCGCACGGGTAGCGAAGAAACTGTTCGGGAAGAGGGGCTGACATGGTAGACACCCGCTCGAGAACACGCAATTCCGCGCGCAACGCACTCTTCGGCGCGGCGGCGTTTGTCCTAAAAACGCTGCTGCAATTTTTCGTGCGCGCCCTCTTCATCCGCTTTCTCACCTACGACTATCTCGGGCTCAACGGTCTTTATTCCAATGTTTTGAACGTGCTCTCCCTCGCCGAACTCGGCGTGGGGAATGCGATCGTGTACTCCATGTATAAGCCCGTGGCGGACGGGGACACCGAGAAGATAAAGTCCCTCCTCGCCCTCTATAAGAAGCTCTACTGCATCATCGGCGCGGTCGTGACGGCGCTCGGGCTCGCCCTCATCCCCGCCCTCCCCTATCTCGTGACAGACGCCCCCGACCTCAACGTGAACCTCACCGCGGTTTACGTGCTCTTCCTCGCGCAGACCGTCGTCGGGTATTTCTTCGCCTACCGCCGCTCCCTCGTGTTCGCCTACCAGCGCAACGACGTAGAGAGCAAGGTGAGCCTCGTGACGCAGATCGTCCTCGCCGCCGCGCAGGTCCTCATCCTCGTTCTGTGGCGGAATTACTACGCCTACGTCGGCGCGATGGTGGTGTGCAACCTGCTCGACGCGCTCGCCGTCCTCCTTATCTCCTTCAAGCTCTTCCCCGAGATCCGCGGCAAGGCGCAAAAGCTCCCCGAGGCGGACAGAAAGGAGATCTCCGCCAACACGCGCGCCCTCTTTCTGCACAAGATCGGAGGCGCCGCCGTGTTCTCCTCCGACTCCATCATCATCTCCGCCTTCATCAGCACCCATATCCTCGGGCTGTATTCCAACTACACCCTCGTGACGGGGGCGTTCGCGGCCGTCGCCACCCTCTTCTGCACCGCCCTGCGCGGGAGCATCGGGAACTTCCTCTCGACGTCGGACCCCGGAAAGAGCCTCCCCGTGTTCCACGCCCTGAACCTCGCCCTCTTTTGGCTCGTCGGGTTCTTTACGATCGGCATGGTGTGCTGCTTTCAGGACTTCATCGGCGTGTTCACCTCCGACGGCGCGGCGCGCCTCGACACGCTCTCCGTCCTCCTCATCTGCGTGAGTTTCTATTTCACCAATACGCGCGGGGTGACGGGGGCGTTCAAGGAGTGCGCGGGGCTCTTCCGCAACGACAGGTATAAGGCGCTCGTTGAGGCGGCGCTCAATTTGGGGCTCGACTTTGCCCTCGTCTTCCCCCTCGGGCTGCCCGGCGTCCTCATCGCGACGATCGCAAGCTCCGTGCTCGTGCCCCTCTGGGTGGAGCCCTTCGTCCTCTATAAGCATTACTTTCACAAGGGGGTGAGCGACTACCTCCTCCGCTACATCGCCTGCGCCTGCGTGACCGCCGCCGCGGGCTCCGCCGCCTACCTCGTATGCTCCTTTATCCCCGGGGGCGGCGTGTGGATCTTCCTCGCAAAGGTGGGGATCTGCTGCGTGCTCGTGAACGGCCTCTTCCTCCTCGCCTATTTCCGTACCCCCTCCTTCCGCTACCTCCTCGGCGCGGCAAAACGCCTCCTGCATAAGGACCGCGGTTGACGACGGCTGCACTCCCCGCTCTCGCGGGGTTTTTTTGTTGCTCTTTTTGCCGCCCAACCGCCCACCCCCCTACCCCCCTCCCGCGGAGGGGGCCTTCTTGGCTCCCCCTCTTGGGGGAGCTGTCACGGCTGCCTTTGCCGTGACGGAGGGGGTTCACTGTAATACATGGGCAACCCCCACCCCTACCCCGCCCCCTTCAAAGGGGGCAGGTCTTGCCGCCCACCCCCTCCCACGGAGGGGGCTTTTCTCGGCTCCCTCTGCTCCCCCCGAAAGCCTTCCCCCCTCGGGGGGAAGGTGTCCCCGCAGGGGACGAATGAGGGGCATGTCGTACTACATTGGCAGACCCCCTCCCTATCGCCCGCACCCATGAATGTTATCGAAGGGCGACACGAGGAGCAAAGCGACGAAGTACCCCTCCCCCTGACGCAGGGGGAGGGCAAGCGTTGGTATAAGCGGGGCGGGTTTTGCGTAAAAAACAGCCCCGCGGAGGCGGGGCTGTCGGTTGTGTTGTGCTGCTGCGCTGTGCGCCGTGAAGGGGCGTTATACCTTCGCGGGGCCCATGTAGAAGTAGTGCTTCACGAGGCGGATGTAGTCCGTCGTGACCCCCATCCAGCCGTAGCGCTGGGCGTAGATGGAGAGGATCTCCTGAAGCTCTTTGTTGAGCGGAACGCAGCCCGCGTCTTCGCCGTGCTTGCCGCCGCCCGTCGTGCCCTCGTTCGCAAGCGCCTGCGCGAGGTAGCCCTCGACGGTCGCCGTGTAGTCGCGGCGGTGTGCCGCGTCCACCCACATGCAGTGGGTGAAGTCGAAGGCGCAGAGGTAGCGTTCGCGGAGGAAGTCCACGATGTCACCCACCGTCTTGCACTCTTTGAAGGCGGTGTAGTCCGCTCCCTCGATATACACCGATTCGCCGTAGCCGTCGTCCCCGATCGAGAACTGCTCCGCGAGCGCCGCGTAGTCGCTCTCGCCGAGGGGCAACCCCTTGATCGATTCGAGCGAAGTCTCCTCCGTGGAGGAGTACAGCTTGTTGTTCGCGAGCACGAACCCGACGACGGGCTTCACGCGGGAGAGGACCCCCTTCGTGACGACGCTCCCGTTCACGACGGTATCTTCGATCTTGCCCATCTGGATCACCTTTTCGATGGACTGGTCGGGCGAGAAGGGCGTGCCGTTCACGAAGTCGACATAGAGCACGTCATCCGTGTTGATCTGTTCGCGGTCGAAGGCGTCGAGGAGGAGGTTGCCGTATTCGTCGCGGAGGGCGTCGCACCACACGTCGTTTTCGCTATCGTACATGGGGAACACGTTCATCACGTTCCGCACCTCGCCCGAGGTGAGGTCGCCCTCGTCCGCCACGGTGACGTATTCGCGCGCGGCGTTCTGCCAAGAGTAGTAGACCTCCCCGAGGTACTCCACCGTGAAGGTGAAGGGCACGCCGTATGCGCCGATGTCCGCGGGGCCGAGCGCGATGTAGTAGGTCGTGCCGGCCTTCATGTAGGAAGTGAGGATGATGTTGTAGTCGCCGCCGTCGGGAGCGATCGCCTCGCGGGAGCCGTCCGACTCGGTGAGGAGGGTGCCGTCCCCGAGGCGGAGCCAGCCCATCGTGTCGTATAAGGGCTTGCTCTGCGTGTGGATCCTGTACGCGCCCGCCTTGTCGGGCGTGAAGGAGAAGCGCATGCCGCGCGGCATGAGGATGCGGTCGATATAGACGTCGTTGCGGTACTCGTCCTTTATGGTCGGGTTCGACGTGTAGGGCTCGGTCTCCCCGGGCGCATTGTAGTGCACGGTGTCGGGGATCGTCCGCCCTTGAGAATCGCGCTCGTAGATGTCGTCGCCCGTGTTGTAATACCCGACGACGGGGATCGCCATCATGTCGGTGAGACCGCGGACGGGGTTCTCGTCGGGCGCGTTGATGCCGTCGTCCTTTTCGTCGGTGCCGAAGTGGGCAAACCAAGTGCAGAATTCGAGCCAGCTCTTGTCCTCGTCCACCGTGCCGACGATCTTCTTATAGAAGTCGTTGAGGAGACCCTTGAGTTCGCTGTTCACGACGGTGAGACCGTAGAGACGGGAGTTGTTCGCGCCGATGAGCCACCGGGAGATGCTGTCCGTCTTGTCGAGAACGGGATCCCAATCGCCGCTTTCGGAGGAGACGGTGTTGAAATCGAAGTAGCCCATCACCGAATAGTTGGAAATGGAGTTCTCGTTGTTCACCCGCTTGTTGAAGTTGGTGGCGCCCATGAGGTCGGCAAAGATATAGGAGCCGCTCACGGTATCTTCCTTGCCGTCGTCGTAGTGATAGAAGCCCTGCGCATCTACCTCGTATTTCACATACCCGTCGTAGTTCTGCCCGTTCCAGTCGTAGGCGGCGGGGCGGGCAAGGTCGAGGGAGGGAATATCGATCTCGTCCTCCGAGATGAGGCGGATATTCCGCACCTTCGCGGTGTCGTCGCCCATCGAGAGCTGCTGGTCCTTCACATAGAGGAGCATGAGCCTGTGGGTGCCTCCCCTCTCGGCGACGAGGGGATAGCAGGTCTGCCACCGCAGGTCGGATGTGCCCGAGAACTGATACATGAGGGAGTTATCCACCGCGACGTAGAAGTAGTCGCTCGACTCCGAGGAGATGAAATAGTCGAAGGCGAGGATATACTTCGCGTTCGGATCGTCCCGCACCCCTTTTTCCACCTCGAACTCGACGGTGACCGTCGCGAAAGAGTAATCGGTGCCCGTGTTGGAGGGATAGATATAGCCGCCGCCGTCCGTGCCGATGTGCCACGGCCAGCTGAGTTCGGCGTCCCCACCCCCTCCATCGTGATGTCGAAGGTGTACGTCCCGTTGAACCCTTTCCCCGTTCGCCGCCGCGGCGAGCTGGTCGGAAGAGGGCCTTTGGATGTCTGCGGGGGGAGCGGTGTATTCAAGCTCTTCGCCGCCCGCATTGCCGCCGCCCAAGAGGTAGCTGTCCTGCATGTAGTTCTCCGCGCCGTACTTTTGGAAGAGGGCGTCGAAGGTGTTGCGGTCGGTACTGCCGATGCGGCGGTAGATGAAGCAGCCGAAACGGTCGATGACGACGGTGACGGGCACCGCGGTCGTGTTGAAGTACATCGCCTGTCTGTTGACCGACGAATCGAGCGCAAGGGGCATGGTGTAGGGCGTGAGGATGGGTTTGTTGTTTTCGTCCGTCCCCGTCTGATACCCCCTCTCGCGGAAGGCGGCGAGCTCGGGATTGGTGTCCGTCGTCCCCATGACGTTCGCGTCGATGCAGAGGAGGCCGCCGCCCTGCGTGTGGTAGGTGTCCCACGACTGCTGCAATTCGGGCATCTCGCTCATGCAGGGGCCGCATTGGAGATCCCAGAAGTTGAGCATCACCATGCGGTATTCCGAGAACATCTCCGAGAGACGGTATTCCTTCCCGTCGGGATCGGCGAGGGCGAAGTCGTAGACGATGTCGCCGAGTTCATATTGCATGTTTGCGGGGGGCTCCTCTCCGACGATGAGGGCGGAGCGGAGGGCGACGTTGAGGGTGCGCAGAGTGCCCGTGATGACGTAAGGGCCCTCGTTGACCTCGCTGTACCCCGCGGGGCAGCCGACCTTCACGATAAAATCGGAGGGCGCTTCCTTCTTCGGGATGGAGAACGTGTATTCGCCGCGGAGGTCCGTGACGCCGGAGAAGCGGGGGCTTCCGCCCGTCTCCGTCCCCCTCTCATAGACCTCGACCGCCACGCGGGGGACGTGCAAGCCCCCTTCGTTGATCGCGTTGACGGTGTATTGCGCCCCGCTGGCCGGTTTTTTGCACGCCGCAAGACCGCACACCGCCATCACGACGGCTGCGGCACAGGCAAGCGCGATCCATATCTTTTTCTTCATGGCTTTCCTCCGCGCGGGATGAGAGTGTTTTTGTTACGCGCCCATGCGCGCATTCCCGCATTTTTGTTGCCGACGGTTTCAGTTTAGCATATCCGAACAAAAAAAACAAGCAATACGCCGTATGAATCTTGTGAAAATTTTATCATAAACCCCTTTTTGACGGAAAAATTCGGAATAAATGAATATTTATACGGAAGACCTGCCCCTCGCCCCGCCGAAAGCCTTCCCCCCTCGGGGGGAAGGTGTCCCCGCAGGGGACGGATGAGGGGCGATCCGCAATCTCGCGGGCGGACCCTCACCCCTACCCCTCCCCCTCACGTAGGGGGAGGGCACGGTTTGGATGTGCGGGGGGCGTTCTGCACAAAAGGCGTACTTTTTTCGGGGAAATTGTCATAAAAAAGCATTACACAGTTGACAAGCCCGCCCGTACCCGTTATAATAAAATGAGAGAAGCGCATGCGCGCGAAATCCAAACCGGAGAAATTCGCATGAAGATCGCCATGACGGGCGTGAGCGGCAATATGGGCAGGGAGGCGCTTGCACAGAGCGTCACCCTCGAAAGCACGGAATTCATCCGCGTGCTGCTCTCCCCCAAGAAGAAAAACAACAAACTCGCGAGGTCTCTCGCAAAGAAATACGGCAGCCGCATTCAGATCGTGCGCGGGTCGATCGCCGACAGGGAGGTCTGCCGCACCCTCGTGAAGGGAGTGGACGTCGTCGTCCACATGGCGGCGGTCATCCCCCCCGCTTCGGACGCAAGTTTCGCGGCGAGCGAGGAGTGCAACAAGCTCGGCGCAGCCGCCATCGTCGACGCGGTGAAGGCGTGCAGCCCCCAGCCCAAATACATCCACATCTCCACCGTTGCCCTCTACGGCAACCGCAACGAGAAGCACCCCTTCGGGCGGGTGGGCGACCCCCTCGTCGTGAGCCCCTTCGACACCTATGCCATGCACAAGCTCTACGGCGAGCGCTACTGCCTCGACGCCGAGCTCGATTGCTGGGCGGTCCTCCGCCAGACGGCGATGCTCCACCCCAACATGATGCACGACAACATTTCGGACGGGCTCATGTTCCACACCGCCCTCAACGCCCCGCTGGAGTGGGTCTCCTCGCGGGACAGCGGCTACCTCATCCGCTGCATTTTAGAGCGGGAGGCGAAGGGAGAGATCCCGCAGTTCTGGAAGAAGATCTACAACATCGGCGCGGGCTTCAAGGGCCGCGAGACGGGGTACGACACCTTTAAGGACGGGTTCGCCATCATCGGCGGCTCCACCGAAAAGTTCTTCAAACCCCACTGGATGGCGTCCCGCAACTTCCACGGGCTCTGGTTTGCGGACGCAGACGAGCTCGAGAAGCTCTTCGGGTATCAGCGGGACGACGTCCATGAATACTGGAAATGGATCGGGAGCCGACATAAACTCTATTCTCTCGGCAAATTCGTGCCGAAGGGGCTCATCGATCTCTTCCTCTTCAAGAGGCTCCGCAACCACCGCAATTCCCCCTACCGCTGGGTGAAAAACGGGGACGAGGCGCGGGTCATCGCGACCTTCGGCTCGATGGAGGCAGCCAAGTCCCTCCCCCGCGACTGGAAGGACGTAAAACTCATCGCAAAGGGAGACTTCGGCGACTACGACGAGATGAGGAAGACGGAGAACGCCGTCCTCCTCGATCACGGCTATGACGAGAGCAAGCCGCAGGAGGAATGGAACGAGGAGGACTACCGCTCGGCGGCGAAGTTCCGCGGCGGGGAGTTTGTCGCCGCGCCCGGAAAGGACGTGTATAAAAAGGCGCTGTGGCGCTGCCACGAGGGGCATGAGTTCGAGGCGAGCCCCTACACCGTGCTCCGCGGCGGGCACTGGTGCCCCCTCTGCTGCCAGCCCGCGCCGTGGAAGTTCGACCGTATCGCAAAATACTCCCCCTTCGTCGCGCAGGTGTGGTATGATTCCCACGACGAAAAGGAGAACTATCTCTACGGCGAGAAGGACGGAAAGCCCTTCGCGGAGGACGAAACGTGAGAGCGGTCTTCTATGTGTTTTCGGGTACGGGCAACACCCGCAGGGTGTGCGAGGAGATCGTTGCCCGCTGGAAGGCGCTGGGGCATGAGGCGGACCTTGCGATGATCCGCGCGGACGAGAGCGGACCCTCCCCCGAGGGGTACGACCTCATCGTGGTGGGCTACCCCGTGCACGCCTTCAACGCGCCCGCCGCCGTCCTCAAATTCCTCAAAAAGTTGCCGATGGGGGACAAAAAGGCCCCGAGACCCGCCTATCTCGTGCGCACTTCGGGGGAGCCGCTCGGGCTCAACGACGCCTCGGGCATCACCCCCCGCCGCATCCTCAAAAAGCGGGGCTATCGCGTGCTCGGCGAGTTCCGCTATGTGATGCCCTACAACATCATCTTCCGCCATTCCGACGGTATGGCGGCGCGCATGTGGAGGGACGCAAAGCTCCGCATGGACGAAACAGTGGGCACCATGTCCGCGTTTGAAGAGAAAAAAGTGAAGGTGAACCCCTTCAAGAGAATGGTCTCCTTCGTCCTCCGCATCGAGCACACGGCAATGCCGGTCGTCGGGCGGACCTTCAAGGCGGCAAAGACCTGCATTGGCTGCGGCAAGTGCGCCAAAGTGTGCCCGCAGGGCAATATTGCGATAAAGGACGGCAGGCCCGTGTTCGGCGGGAAGTGCGTCGCCTGCATGGCGTGCGCCTTCTCCTGTCCCGAAGACGCGGTACGCACCTCCCTCCTCAACGGCTGGCGGGTGAACGGGGCGTACCCCCTCGACGGCGAGCCCGCAAAGGACGAGGAGGTCGGGCGGTATTGCCGCAAGGCGTACCTCCGCTATTTCCACGAGACGGAAGAAAAGAGCGCGCCGCGGGCGTGACCGTAATAATAAGGAGAAAACCCATGAAAATTTTGCTTGTGAACGGAAGTCCCCGTGAAAAGGGGTGCACCTACACCGCCCTCTCCGAGATCAAAGAGACCCTCGAAAAAGAGGGGGTGGAGGGGGAAATCCTGTGGCTCGGCGCAAAACCCGTGGCGGGCTGCATCGCCTGCGGGAAGTGCAGGGAGGAGGGCAAATGCGTCTTCTCGGACGCGGTGAATGACGTTGCCGCCCGCATCGGCGAATACGACGGGATCTTCCTCGGCTCCCCCGTCTACTACGCGGGCCCGAGCGGACAGATCTGCGCCTTCTGCGACAGGCTCTTCTATTCCTGCGGCGGGAAGATGGCGGGCAAGCTCGGCGCCGCCGTCGTGAGTTGCCGACGGGGCGGGGCGTCCGCCGCCTTCGACCGGCTCAACAAATACTTCATGATGAACAGCATGCCCGTCGTCTCCTCCCAATATTGGAACCAGGTGCACGGGAACACCCCCGAGGAGGTGCGGCAGGACGAGGAGGGGTTGCAGACCATGCGCACCCTCGCGAAAAACGCCGCATGGCTCCTGAAATGTATCGACGCGGGCAAGAAAAACGGAGTTCCCCTCCCCGCGGCGGAAAAGAAACTCCGGACCAATTTTATCCGATAAACGGCCGCCCCGCGAACCCGCGGGGCTTTTTTTGTGGCGCGCCTCTTTTTTCTTGCTCCCCGCACCCCTGCCCCTCGCCCCCCGAAGGAGGGCGAGGGCAAACGCAGAAGAGAGGCGCACGCCTCTCTTCTGCGTCATTCCGCCCGACGCGGAGCGGCACACGAGCGCGTAGCGCGAAGTAACGGACGTGAGGGATCTTGTTCTTTTTCACCCCTCACCATACCCTCCCCCCTCAAGTATAAGGGGGGAGGCAAGAGAAAGAGTACCGCCCACCCCCTACCCCCCTCCTGCGGAGGGGGGCGCCCTTTCTCGGCGCCCCCTTGAGGGGGAGCTCCGCCGTGTTCTTTACGGCGGTGAGGGGGTGTTACGCAATTCACGAACACCCCTTCCGTCTCGCCGCAAAGCGGCGAGCCACCCACAGCGCAAGGCACGCCTGCGGCGCCCTCGAGGGGTGGGCAAGAGCCGAAAACAAAGCAAAGGCATGAGGATGGTGGGCAAGGGCCAAGAAACGGGGCGAGGGCAAGAGGCGCAAACGTCAGCGGAGGTAGCCCCATTCGGTGCGGCAGGTCCCGTCGACGGAGACCGTCACCATGATACAGCCGAGTTCATCGGTGCGATAAATGCGCGCGCCGCTTGTAAGCAACCGCTCCGCCGCCCCGCCCGCGGGGTGGAAATAGCGGTTGCCCCTGCCGCAGGAGACGACCGCCGTCTCCGCGCCAAGGAGGGAGAGCCACTCCTCCGAAGAGGAAGAGTCCGAACCGTGATGGGCGACCTTCAGAATTTTCGTGTTTTCGAGGCGGACGGGGCGGTCCGTCCCGTCGAAAATGCCCGCAAAGAGGGTGTATTCCTCATACAAAAGCCGCTCGCGGGCCGCCGAGATGTCGCCGCAGAGGAGGACGCCGACCCCCGCGTGGGAGAGATAGAGGACGGCGGAGGCGTCGTTTTCGTCGTCTTCCCCCTGCATGCGGGGAGAAATACACGTCCAATAGCTCCCCTCCCCGCAAGTTGCGCCCGTGTAGCGGGTGAGGGTCTCCGTGGGGATCCCCTTTTGTGCCGCGGCTCCGATCATGCCGAGGTAGGCGCTCCCCTCCGAGGGGAGGACGGGCAGCCAGAGTTTTTCCGCGCCGAATTTTTCGAGGACGGCGGAAAACCCGCCGCAGTGGTCGGAATCGGCGTGGGTAGCGACGGCGGTGAGGGAGGAAAACGAGAGCCCCCCGAGATACCGTTCAATGCGTTCGTTGTGCTCGCGGGAGCCGTCCCCCGCGTCCACGATGAGGGCGCTCCCGTCGGGAAATTCGGCGACGGTGCAGTCCCCCTGCCCCACGTCGAGAAAGTGCACCCGCAGCTCCCCCGTCTCCCGCGCGGGGAGCGCGTAGGAAAAAGCCGCCCGCGGAAGAAGGCGGACGACGGAGCAAACAGCGAGAAAGATCAGGGCGAAGAGGAAAGATGCGAGTTTCTTCACTCTGCCCCGAAAATCGAGGTCTCTTTGGTAGCGTTCCCGAAATTTCATGCTTTTTCCGCCCCCATGTCGCAATTTTAATAGAGGAGACGGGCGTTGTCGGGCAAGGTGAGAACGGAAGAATTGTCCCCCCGCACCTCAAAGCGCTCGGCGGGATAGTCGGCATGCGGGATGAGATAGATGCGGCTGTTCTTCCAGCCCGACTGCGTTTCGGCGGCAAAATACCGCTCGGAGAGGATCTTTTGCATGAGATCCCCGTTGAGGTCGAGGATGAGGTTGCGGTAGCCCTCCGCGAAGCCGTCGAGAATGGCGCTCCGCACCCGCATGGCGGCGTAGGCGTCCGAGACGACGTACCCCTCCCGCGTGCAGTGGGGGCAGGATTTGAGGAGGAAGGAACCGATGTCGCGGTTGGTGCGCTTGCGGGTGAAGAGGGTGACGCACATCTCCCCCATAGGGAGAACGCGGGTCTTGGCGCGGTCGAAGGAGAGGGCGCGGGTGAGTTCCTCGTCCACCGCGGTGCGGTGCGCCGCTTCCGCCATGTCGATAAAGTCCACGGCGACGATCCCGCCGAGGTTGCGGAGGCGCACCTGGCGGGCGATCTCCCGCGCCGCGCAGAGATTGGTCTCGAAGACGGTGCTCTCGAGGTCGCTCTCCCCCGTGTATTTTCCCGTGTTTACGTCGATGACCGTCATCGCCTCGGTGCGGTCGATGACGAGATACCCCCCGTTTTCGACGGGGATACGCCGCTCGAGGAGCTTGTAGATCTGGTCGCTCAGTCCGTAGTGGGAGGCGAACATGCTCCGCGGCCCCTCGTGGAGGACGACCTTCTTTTCCCCCACGTCCCGCCGCATGCGGGCGAGCCGCACGACCTTTTCGTAGAGCTCCCTGTCCCCCACATAAATTTTGGAGACCCCGCCGAGGGAATCGCGCATGACTTTGAGGGGCAGGTCGTATTCGCGGTACACCGCCGTGCCGACGGGCGCCGTCTTCGCCGCCCCGAGCACCGTGCGATACACCCTCTTGAGATATTCGGACTCCGTTTTCAGATGCCGCCTGTCCGCCGTCTCCGCCGCCGTGCGGACGATGAACCCCTCTCCTTCGGAGCGGAGCTTGTCCGCCTCTTTCAGGAGCGCGCTGCGGACCGCGGGGTCTGTGATCTTGCGGGAGATCCCCAAAAAGTCGGTGCGGGGAAGGTAGATGAGGTTTTTGCCGACGAAGGAGAGGTCGTAACTCACCTTCGCGCCCTTGCTCCCGCGCGGGGATTTCACGACCTGCACCAAGATCTCGTCCCCCTCCTTGACGGAGGGGAGCTCTTTGGGGTTGCCCTCCCCGTCGTAGGCGTGGAAGCGCGCCGCGCCCTCGTCGAGCGGGAGGTAGCAGTTGCGCTCCATGCCGCACGAGACGAACGCCGCCTGCATCCCCGCGACGACGTTGCACACCTTCCCCTTATAGATGTTGCCGAGGACGTCGCCGTTCTTCTCGTTCTCCACGCCGAGCTCGACGAGTTTTCCGTCCTCCGTATAGACGACGAGCTGTTCGCCGCAAAACCGATCGAAAAACCACTCTTTCTTCATGACGGACCTTTCCCCCGCCTTCGCGGGGGCCTTGTCCATTGTACCATAGCGGCGAGAATTTATCAAGCTGTTTTCTCAAATCTATTACAATTCTTTCAAGCAGGCGCCGAGCGAGAGAGAGTAGTCCCCCGCCTCCGCCGCGCGGACGAACTCCTCCTCGGTGAGCTCCCCCGCGAACTCCTCTCCCTCATAGAGGACGAACACGAGGTGCTTATCCTCGCGCAGATACCGCAGCGCCCCGCCGAGGGTGCAGTCCGCAGAGAGGGCGATCCTCCTCTCCTCCATGCCGCGGCGGAAGTCCTTTTTGAGAAGAGGCGCGCGGCGATACCTCCCCCCGCCGAAGGAACCGAATACGAGGAGGAGGGCGAAGATGAGGGCGGAAAGATCGGGGACGGAAAAGCAGGTATAGACAAAATACCCCGCGACCCCCGCCGCCGTGAGAAGGCCCGAAAGGGCGAGGAGGATCCGCCTCTTCTTTTCCCCCAAAGGGCGGAGGAGGAGGGAGAGCGCCCTGCCGCCGTCGAGGGGCCAAGCGGGGAGCAGGTTGACGAAAAAGAGGGAGAAGGAGACCCAAGCCGCCGCCTCGGTGTAGGGGTAGGTCTCGGGGAAAAACCACCAGAGGGCGACGAAAAAGATCCCCGTAGCGAGGTTGGAAAGGGGCCCCGCCGCGAGGACCGCGAGATACTCCCTCCGCCCGATCCCGTTGAGCTCCCCCGAGACGACCGCCCCGTAGGGCATGAGGACGATCCTGTCGAGGGAGTAGCCGTATCTCTTCGCCGCGAACGCATGGGCGCACTCATGCTCGAGGGCGGCGACCGCCGCGGCGAGAAAGAGCGGGAGCCTCCCCGTGAGCGCGGAGAGCACGCCCGCGAGGAGGAAGAGCGGATGGAGCCCTACCTTAAAGCTCCCACGCAAGGCGGCTGCCGTTCACGGTGTAGCAGGTGAGGGGGGTCTCCCCGTCGAGGAAGGTGACGCGCACCTCCGCGTTCCCCGAGGAATGGCCGACGGGAAGGGTGGCGTATGCCTTGTCTCCCTCCGCGAGATAGAGCTCGTCGAGCCCCGCGATGAGGGTGGAAAAGTTCTCGGAGTGCTTGATCTCGACGGCGTAACCCGTCTCCGCGTCCCCGCCGACCGCGGCGACCGTGCCGTCGCAGGGGGGATAGACGGAGCATGCCGCCGTGAAGGTGAGGACGCCGCTCTCCGAGACGGCGAGCTCCGCCCCCGCGCGCTCGCTCACGACGGGCGAGAGGGTGAAGTCCGCATAGGTGCGGGTGTCAGCGGCCTCGGCGGCGTTCCCGCGGAAGAGCCCCTTCACGAAGGTGTTGATGGCGCTCGCGGGCAGGAAGATATTGGTGAGGAAGATGACCGCGCACAGCGCGCACACGGCGACAAATTCCCCCACGACCACGCGGCGCAGCGCCTTATCCCGCTTTGCGTGCGGCTTTATCTCCCGCTCGATGGGCTTGCTCTCGGCGAAGGCGGGGTCGGGCTCCGTCTCCTCCATGCGGTCGTTCACCTGCTCCACGAGCTTGTCGCGGAGGTCGTTTTCGCGCCCGCCCTTCTTGCGGCGCTCTTTTCTTTTGACGGTCACCGTCTCGACGGGGATCTCGAGCATCTCGGCATAATCGAGTTCTTCGTTCATACAACACCTCTTGGATTTGTTATTCCGCGGGAATACGCCCCTCTCCCGCGAGCTATCATAACATATGAGGCGGAAACGCCGTTTAGAAGAAAAAATCGCTGTCGAAAGACAGCGAAGAAGGGAAAACCGTGCGAATTTTCGGGACTATTCGGCGAGACGGCGGGCACAGCGGACGACTGTCTCCGCGGCAAGGAGCGCGTCCTCCCGCGAGGTCTCCGCCGCGAACGAGAAACGGATCCCCCTCCTTGCCTCCTTCTCGCTCCTGCCCATCGCGAGCATCACGTGGGAAGGGAGATTATCGTGCGCCGAGCACGCCGCCCCGCCCGACGCCGCAACGCCGCACAGATCGAGCACGTTGAGGAGAGCTTCCCCCGCCGAAAAAGTGACATGGGAGATGTTCGGCGCGCGCGTGTTTCCGTCAAATCGCACCCCATTCCCCAATTTTTCGCGCAAAACCGCCTCGAAGAGGGCGCGCGTCTCCCCCGTCTTGCGGCAAAATTCCTCCCGCTCTTTTTGCGCCAGAGAGAGGGCGCAGGCGAACCCCACAGCCCCCGCGACGTTCACAGTGCCCCCGCGGAGCCCCCGCTCCTGTTCCCCGCCGACAAGGAGGGGAGAAAGCCGCACCCCCCTCTTTACGACGAGCGCGCCGGCCCCCTTCGGCCCGCCGGCCTTGTGCGCGGAGAGGGCAATGGCGTCCGCGTCACGATAGATTTTTTTGAGATCGAGCGAGCACGCCGCCTGCACGCAGTCCGTAAAAAAGAGGGCATTTTTTTCGTGCGCGAGCGCGGCGAGTTCTTCTATGGGCTGAATGCAGCCCGTCTCATTGTTGACGGTCATCACGCAGACGAGACCCGTCTTTTCGGTGAGAAGGGGAGCGATGTGTCCGGGACGGACGGTGCCGTCCTCCCCCGCCGCGGAAAAGCGCGCGCCGCCCGCACGGAGCTTTGCGGCTTCAAGCGCGGCATGGTGCTCGATGGGCGAGAGGACCGCCTCTCCCTCTCCGAGACCGCGCACCGCCCAGTTGTCCGCCTCTGTCCCGCCCGACGTGAAATACACCTCGGAGGGACGGGCGCCGACCGTCTCCGCAATGCGGTCGCGCGCCTCCGTTACGAGCCGCGCCGCCTCCCGCCCGTAGCCGTGGAGGGAATCGGGATTGCCGAAATTTTCTTTGAGAACGGGGAGCATCGCCTCGAGCGCCTCGGGGCGCAGGGGAGCCGTCGCCGCATAGTCGAGATAGATCATGACCCTATTATACCGCCTTTCGCCGCGCTTGTCAACCGCGGACACACTTTCGCCCCCACCAAAACCGTCTCCTCCTATCGCCCGCCCAACCTCTTGCCTCCTCCCCTGTGTCCCCCTCCTCGAGGAGGAAGGGGATAACACTGCGGAGGCACGCTCTCTTGCCTTCCTCTCGAGAACGGCGCACTCCAACCCTCTTGCCTTCCCCTTGAGGGGAAGGTGTCCCCGCAGGGAACAGATGAGGTGTTATAAACTGTTCCTTCCTTATTCCCTTCGGCTCCCCCTCTTGGCCCTCCGCCGTGTCCTTTGCGGGGAGTCCCGCCCGGAGTTGTGATTATTGTCGAAGGACGGTAAAGACGAAAAATTTCCCGACCGCAAGAAGCGGTCGGGAAAATATCGCGCTGTATCGTTCGTCCGTTTAACAGGGTCTTCATTCATCATCGAAAGAAACGGGAATTGCCGACGCGGGAAGTTTTACGCTCTGCTTGCCGAAGACGAACGAAATAGAAAGTATATCGTTGATCGGCAGGGACGCATTTCCCTCTTTTCTCCCATTCTCAGCGTAAAGAGCGCAAAATCTTCCATCCTTAAACTTAATGATGGGTCTTTCTTGCGTAATCTCGCCGTTCTTGGGAATATATCCCCCGTGTTCTTCGCTATACTCGTACTCATCGTACACGCCCGCATATTCTTCTTTCAACCACTCAAGCGCCGATAGATCATCGACCTCGATTTCATCTACCTCCCCCACATACCATTTGCCGCCTATTTTCCAATATTGCTTTATTGTATCGCCGAGCGTATAACAGCGCTCATCATCACCCTCTACCTCGGGAGTAGAAATGCCGGCGGCCTCAAGAAGTTCTCGCTTGCCCTCCGTTTTCGTTTTCCATATGCTGGATATGGCGGTCGGAGTAACAGTAATGGTCGTCGTGATAGTAAACGTAGCAGTCTCTCCCTCTGCGGTCACTTTTGACGCTATCGACCTGTGCATCTTATAATCGGTCACGCCGTCAAAATCGAACGCCGCAGCCCACGCCTCGGCACTCTCGATCTTCTCGCTCTTCATCGTTTCGGGGTCGGGCGCCTTCTCCTCGCCGCAAGCCGCAAATCCGATACACATCGCCGCCGCAAGCACGCCCGCGGCAATTGCTGAAAGCACTCTCTTTTTCATATCTTTTCTCCTTTGCAGAACATTTTGTTCCATGTCAAGTATTTTACGGCAAAAATTCGTGATAATGAGTTTATGAACAAATTCGCGGAACGGTTAAGGGAGACGAGAACGGAGCTCGGGTTGTCGCGCAAGGAACTTGCGGAAAAATGCGGCACATTGGAGCGAAATCTTTCCTATTGGGAGCTCGGTCAGCGGGAATGCGACTTTGATATGCTTATCAAACTCGCTACCGCGCTCGACGTGAGCTGCGACTTTCTCTTGGGAAAGACCGACTTTTGAGTTGCGCCTCGTGCGCTTAACGCCATTCACCCCTCCCCGGCGCCCGCCCAACCTCTTGCCTTCTCCTCGAGGAGAAGCCGAGGGGAAAGTGGGTGGCTCCTCCCCCTGTGTCCCCCTCCTCGAAGAGGAAGGGGATAACACTGCGGCGGGCGCCGTTCTTCATCAAAAAAACAAAAACCGACCAATGGGGTCGGTTTTTTCGGTTGTTTTTCTTGTGTCGCCCGCGGCGAAAAGGATCATTGCCAATCGCAGACGTTCACCCATTTGGAGAGGAATTCCGCCTCTTCGGGCCTGTTTTTCACCGACTGCGACGCCGCCACGATGGGCAGGATGCGCTGCACGTATTGGAGCGCCGTGTCCGTCTTGGAGCAGTAGAGGCGGAGGTATTTCTCCGCGAGGGCGTCCTTCTTTTGCAGGCGGAAGATGAGGTAGGTGCGCGCCGCGTCCGCCGAGCCGTTGCCCTGCGTGGCGTGGGACCAGTCGATGATGTACGGCGTGCCGTCCTTCGTAATAATGACATTGCTCGGCTGGTAGTCGCCGTGACAGAGTTTCTTGTGGCGGGGCAGCCCGTCGAGCCGCACATGCAGATCGTAACGCACCGTCGCGGGGAAGGCGCTCGCCGAAATTTTGGCGTGCATCTTGTCTCTCAAATGCCCGAGGAGGGGCACTTTTTCGCGGCTCATGCGGATCTGCAAGTCCACAAAAAGTTCGAGATACTCGTCCGTTTTATCGGGATTTTTCCTGATGAGGTCCTCGAGCGTGTCCCCCTCGATGTATTCCCAAATGAGAGACCACTGCCCTTCGATGACCTCCACGCCGAGCACTTTGGGGATGTTGAGGCCCGTCTCCTCCACGCGCGCCTGATTGAGCGCCTCGTTGAGAATGCCCGCCTTAGAATAGGACGCATCGAACGATTTGATGAGACGGTCCCCGTCGCGATAGAGGCGTTTCCCCTCGCTCTCGTGAATGAGTTGCATATCCTGTCCTCCTTATCCGCGGCCTATGCCGCGCCCATACTTTTCCGCTCTTATTATAACGGATGCGCGATGAAAAGTAAATACCTTTTTTGAAAAATACGCACCCTTTTTCGCGAAAAGGACGCGGGGGACTGTTTTTTCTCTTTTTTGCAAAGGGAGAGGAGGCGCTGCCCCACCCCCCTACCCCCCTCCCACGGAGGGGGCTTTCGCTCCGACCTTTTCTCGGCGCCACCTTGAGGGGGAGCTCCGCCGTTTACGGCGGTGAGGGGGTGTATGCGACAATCGGGGGCGAACCCTCACCCCTGCCCCTCCCCCTCACGTAGGGGGAGGGCACGGTTAGAATATGCGGAGACGAAAGTCGAAGTCCAACCCCCACCCCTACCCCGCCCCTTCAAAGGGGGCAGGTCTTGCACCCCTCGCCCCCCCAAAGGAGGGCGAGGGCAAGAGTGACGGGGGGACAAGCGCGAAATGTACAAAGGCAAAAACAAACCCCCTGCCGAACGGCGGGGGGTATGGTATCGAAATGGGTGCGGGCGGGCTTCCGTGAGATCCTCACTCCTCCTCGCCCAATGCGCGAGAGATGAGTTCCTCCTTCTCGCGGAGCGCCTCGAGGCGGGCGCCGTCTTCCGTGGAGGAGAGTTTTTCGTTCATGTTGCAATAGCGCAGGGCGACGATCAGTTTGCCCGCGTAGACCGCGAAGACGGCAAGCATGAGGAACGCCGCCCCGCCGAAGACCGCCGTAACGATGACGGGGACGAGGTCGGGGGTGCGGAAAATAAAGCTCGCGGCGACCGCGCATCCGATCGCGAGGGCGAGGGACACCGCAAAGAGGGCGCCCGCGCGGACGGCGTAGTACTTCCTGTTGGCGCGGAAGGCCTCCCGTCTCTCCGCCTGCGCCGCTTCCACCGCGGGGGCGATGGCTTCCGCCTCCTTTACGCATTCGGCGCGGTCCGCCTCGAAGACGGAGCGCATCTTTTGGAGGACGAATTCGCGCGTCTCCTCCTCTTCGCCCGAAAATTCCCCGTCCTCCTCGCGGGCATAGAGCCCCTCCGCGGAGGAAAAGTTCCCGGTGACTGCCGTCCAATACCCCCGCCGCGCGGCAAGATTTTCGCCGTCGCAGGCGATCGCCTGGCGGAAGAGGGGTTCCGCTTCGCCGTAGTCGCCCGAGGCGAGCTTTTCCTCCCCCTCCTTCGTGAGCGCCTCGCTCTGTGCGCGCGCCTCCTCTCTCTCCCGTTTGCGGCGGGCGAGCTCCTCCTCGAGCTGCGAGGGGGTGAGACCGACGAGGTCGTCGCCGTATTCCCCGAAGAGATTTTCGGGGGAGGCGGAGAGATCGACCTCCACGTCCTCCGAGCCGTCGTCCTCCACCGCGTCCGTGCCGCCGTCCGCCGTGCGCTTCAATTTGATCTTGCGAAGTTCTTCGTCGTCGAGCATCCGCTCTTCCATTTTCTTCTCCTTTTATCGGCGCGGGAATACGCTCTTTACGGCGTATGCCCGGCAATTTCCCGTGTAACGGCTCTTTGCCCATGAGACGAGTTCGGGCGTCTCGAAGAGGGCGAAGACCGCGCTGCCCGACCCCGTGACCGAGGCTCCGAGCGGCGAGAACGACTTTGCCTCCGAAAGCGCCTCCCCCACCGCGGGCTCTATCTCCCGCGCCGCGGAGGAGAGGGCGTTCCCCAAAAATCTCCCCGCATAGGAAGCGCCCAGCGAGATCGCCTCCGTAAAGAGGGGGGTACGGCGCGGCTCTGCGCGCCCCAGCTCGTCGTATTTGCGGTAGCACTCCGCCGTGGAGACCCCCGCTCTCGGGCACAAGATCAGGGCGTAGATCGTCGGAAATGATGGAATGGGGTGCACTTTTTCCCCTCTTCCCCCGATCACCGCCGCCCCGCCTTCGAGCAGGAAGCCCGTGTCGCTCCCGCACTCGTCGGCGAGCTCTTTGAGGGCGGCCCGATCGTCGACCCCATAGAGGGAGGCGAGGGCGTTGAGGACGCCCGCCGCATCTGCGGAGGAGCCGCCGAGCCCCGCGCCCACGGGGATGTTTTTCCACACGGTAAGGTCCGCCCCCTCCGTGCCGAACCGCTTCACGAACTTTTCCGCCGCGATGAGCGCCTGATTTTTTTCGGGGTCGAGAATCTCGCACCCCTCGCCGTGCATGGAGGCGGAGCAGAGCCCGCCTCTCCTCTTCCGCGCGACGATCCTGTCGGCAAGGTCCACGGTGACGACCGCCGATTCGAGCTCGTGGTAGCCCTCCCTCTTCCCGAGGATGTCGAGCGTGAGGTTGAGTTTTGCGTAGGCGTTGACCCGTGCCGTATTCATTGTTTCCATTGTAGCACGTTTTTTTGCGTTTTGCAAGAGTTTCCGCAAAAGAAGGACCCCGCGGCATTGCCGCGGGGTGCCCTTAAAAGCTCTTTTTGCGGTAGACGATCACCCGCTGCCCCTCCTTTATGGGGAATTCGGTGTCGGGATTGCTCGCCGCGACCTCCTCGGGAGAGCGTTTGAGGCTCTTCGCGAGCTCCCAGAGCCCGTCTCCCGCACGGGGGATATACACGCTCACGGCGCTGTCCGTCCGCGTGAGGGGCTCCCCCGCCTCCGCGCCGCACACAAGCCGGTAGGAGAGCTTCCGCCGCTCGCAGACCGAAATTTTGAGGGTCGCCTCCGCGTCGATCTCCCCCTCCTGCCGCTGGCGCGCCGACATTCCGCAGACGAGCACCTCCGCCGTGCAGTTCTCCGCTTTGACGGCGACGGAGAAGGGCAGGCTCATCTCCACGCCGCGG
>CANREU010000003.1 GCA_947629725.1 uncultured Clostridia bacterium | reverse complement strand
GAGGACGCCGTGAAGTACGGCAAGCCCTCCAAGAACGAGAAGGGCGAAGTCATCCCCGGCAAGAAGGTCATCCTCGTCCGCCTCGAAACCTCCCCCGAGGACATCGAGGGCATGAAGTACGCGCAGGGCATCCTCACGGTGCGCGGCGGGCAGACGTCGCATGCGGCGGTCGTTGCGCGCGGCATGGGCACCTGCTGCGTCTCGGGCTGCGGCGACATCAAGATGGACGAGGAGAACAAGTGCTTCACCCTGAAGGGCAAGACCTATCACGAAGGCGACGCCCTTTCTCTCGACGGTTCCACCGGCAACATCTACGACTGCCTCATTCCCACCGTCCCCGCCGACCCCAACAGCGGCTACTTCGGCAGGATCATGGCGCTCGCGGATAAGTATAAGGCGCTCGGCGTCCGCACCAATGCAGACACCCCGAAGGATGCGAAGCAGGCGGCGGCGTTCGGCGCACAGGGCATCGGCCTCTGCCGTACCGAGCACATGTTCTTCGATCCCGAGAGGATCGGCGCCTTCCGCAGAATGATCTGCTCCGACACGGTGGAAGAGCGCGAAAAGGCGCTCGCGAAGATCGAGCCCATGCAGCAGGCGGACTTCGAGGGCCTCTTTGAGGCGCTCGGCGGCCAGCCCGTCACCATCCGTTTCCTCGATCCCCCGCTCCACGAGTTCGTTCCCACCGAGGAGGAGGACATCGCGGCGCTCGCAAAGGCGCAGAAGAAGACGGTGCAGGAGATCAAGCAGATCATCTCCGATCTCCACGAGTTCAACCCGATGATGGGCCACCGCGGCTGCCGTCTGTGCGTCACCTATCCCGAGATCGCCGTCATGCAGACGAGGGCGGTCATGAAGGCGGCGATCGCCGTCGCCAAGCGGCACAAGGATTGGAAGGTCGTGCCCGAGATCATGATCCCTCTCACGGGCGAAGTGAAGGAGCTCAAGTTCGTGAAGGACATCGTCGTGAAGACGGCGGAAGAGGTCATCAAGTCCAAGCACAAGAAGATCAAGTACGAAGTCGGTACCATGATCGAGATCCCCCGCGCGGCGATCACGGCGGACGAGATCGGCAAGGAGGCGCAGTTCTTCTGCTTCGGCACGAACGATTTGACGCAGATGACCTTCGGGTTCTCCCGCGACGACGCCGGCAAGTTCCTTCCCGCCTACTATGCGAACAAGATCTATGAGAGCGACCCGTTCGCCCGTCTCGATACGACGGGTGTCGGCAAACTCATGGGCATGGCGGTGAAGATGGGCAAGAAGGCGAACAAGAAGCTGCACTGCGGCATCTGCGGCGAACACGGCGGGGATCCTTCCTCCATCGAGTTCTGCCACAACATCGGGCTGGATTACGTCTCCTGCTCGCCCTACCGCGTCCCGATCGCTCGGCTCGCAGCGGCACAGGCGAACATTAAGAACCCTCGGAAGTAAGTTTGCCGCAAGCGCCGAGCGGAACGACCGAACGATAGTGCCGGACGAAGTCCGTTTGGCGCTATGAGGGAGGACATCGCTTTGCCTCGCAGCGGCACAGGCGAACATTAAGAACCCGAGGAAGTAACATGATGGACCCAAAAGGACTTGTCTCCGCGTGAGACAAGTCCTTTTTCGTGTAAAACCGTGAATGGGTAGGCGGAACGGCGCGCGTGCCCCCTCCGTGGGAGGGGGGCAAGACCTGCCCCCTTTGAAGGGGGCGGGGTATTTCAACACTTGCCCTCCCCCTGCGTCAGGGGGAGGGGTAGGGGTGAGGGTCCGCCCTCGATTATCGACAGCCACCCCCCTTAGTCCCCCCGCCAAAGGCAGGGGGTTTCTTTCCGCACGCCCCGATTTACGGCTCTTGCCTCCCCCTCAAGGGGGCGCCGAGAGGGGCGGCGCGTGCCCCCTCCGTGGGAGGGGGGGTAGGGAGGGGTGGGCGGCGAAAGAGCACGTTCTTCCGCCCTGCTATAAAAACACGTCATGTTGAGCTTGTCGAAACATATCCGCATTATGAGATTCCTCACTTCGTTCGGAATGACGTAGTAGAACGGTTCGGAATGACGTAAAAAGAGGGGCGCCGAGAGGGGTGGCACCTGCCCTCATACCGAGCGTAGCGAGTGTATCTTAAAAGATTCACTCACTCCGCCTACGGCTCCGTTACTTCGTGCGCCGCTACGCGTCGGGCGGAATGAGGGGAACTTGCCCTCCCCCTCAAGGGGGCGCCGAGAAAGGCTCCCCGCCCCCTGCATATAATTCACTTATGCAAAAAGTTGAGGGTCGGAGGGCGGCGCGCGGGGGCAAAAGCGGCCCTTCAAAAGCCCCGAAAAAGCCCGAAAAATGCCCCTCAAACGCCCTTGTCGGCAAAAAAATATAAGCGCAGTTCAAGGATATATTAGTTCTCCTTATACAAAATATAAGTAAATTTTATAACAAAAACCGCAAAAAGCGCAAAAAGGGCGGGCATAAACGTTTGCATAATTTTTGAATTTGTGTTATTCTTTATGCACGTATCATAAAATGATATGGCGTTTAGTGGAGGTATGTATGAAAAAGGTATGGATGTCGGTCCTCGCAGCCGCATGTTTGGTTTTCGGCGCGATCGGCATGACGGCATGCGGCGGCGGCAAGGATAAGCACGTTTTCTCCGAAGAATGGACGAACGATGCGAACCGCCACTGGCATGTCTGCACGGCGCACACCGATTGCAATCAGATCTCGGGCACGGGCGTGCACGTTTGGGGCACGGGCGAGCAGGCGAACACCTGCACCGTCTGCGGCTACGAGCGTCACGCGCACGAGTTTGTGTGGGAGTTCAACGAGAGCACCCACAAGCAGGTCGCGACCTGTCACCCCGAAGTCGAGCAGAATGTGGGTACGCACACGTTTACTGATGGTACGTGCGCGTGCGGCGTCACGCAGGCGGAGGTGAATGCCTATCCCGCCTACAAGGCCTATATTGAGGCTCTGGGCGATGAGCCCACCCCGTTTGCGGACTGGGTGGAGATGATCGCCTCCGAGAACGGCTCGCTTTCGACCAATGCGGCGGGCGACGTCACCTACACGCACGGGGAAGACAGTGAGATTTGGTACGCGCAGCGCACGGTCACGGCGAGCGCCACGGTCGACGAGTCCCCCTTGCAGGGCGTTTGGTTCAAAGTGAGCGCCGTGAAGACGGAGTCCGGAGGCGACGACGCGGCGGACGCTGCGGCGACCTCCGCATCCGAGCCTCAGATCCTCGGTACGGCGATCACGGGCGAAGACGGCGTTGCCACCATTTCCTTCTATCCGCTCGGCTATTCGGCGGACGGCTACGCCTACACGGTGGAGATCGCGGGCAAGGATGAGACGGGTTACGGTTTGCCCTATCCCGCAAACTCTCTTCCTTTGGAAGCGGACGCGATGGCGATCGAAGTCACGGCGGATGCTGCCACGATCTCCGCTGCCGGCACGGCGACCTTCAAGAAAGCGCTCGCTCCCGGTGCGATCTATGCGAACGCGATGATCGGCGGCGACACGTCGGGCGGAAGCGTGGCTCCCACCTCCATTCCTCTCGGCAATGTCCCCGAAGGCTTCTATGAACTCGAGGTCACCAACGCACAGGGTTGGGTCTCGGGCCCGAGCAGCACGCCCGCGGTCACTGTTTATGTGGGCAGCAGCTCAAAATACAGCGCTTTCTACTATCTCAACGTCGGCAAGCAGAACGACGACAACGCCCGCGAGGGTCACTACAAGACGATCCTCTACATCCCCGAGGGGACGAAAGAGATCAGGATCAAGTGCGGTACCGCATACGACGCCCGCGCTTACGACCTCGCGCTCTCGATCGCGCCGAGCACGATTGCTTTGGGCTCGACGAACAACACGTTTGCCGTGACGACGGGCTTTGAATATCCCATCACCCTTCCCGCAGGCGCATATGCCATCACGGGTACGACTTGGATGGGCACGACGAAGCCCTCCTCCGCGATCAAGGTGAAGATCGGCGGCGTCGAGAGTACGCTTTCGAGCGGCGTCGGCAGCTTCATCGTGAAGGAGGGGGACGACAAGATCAAGTTCTCCTGCGGCAGCGATAGCAGCTACTACTATTCGGAGTACACCATCACTCCCGCTCCCGCGGTCACGCTCGACACCGAGTTCACGGTCGACCTCACCACCGGCTCGGCGGTGCGCGCGATCACGGTCCCCGAGGCGGGCGTATACCGCATCACCGCGACGTCGGACACGGCGTTCAAGGGTCTCACCGTAAAGATCATAAGCGACACCATCCTCAACGCGTCGGCGGAAGCGACGGCCCACTTCGGCTCCTTCCTTGCGGACGGCGAAAAGACCTATGTCTTGACGTTCGCGGGCGCCGTTTCCGCGAAGTATAAGATCGTAAAAGTCGCGGCGGGCGAGAATGTCATCAAGGCGAACGAGGAGAAGGAGATCGTCCTTCATCCCAACGATGCGCAGATCTACACCTTCAGCGCCGCGGCCGAAGGCCCGCACGCGATCTTCATCAAGGGCAACGGTTCCCTCAAGGGCCTCACCGTGCTCAACACGGCGCAGACCAAGCTCGTGAACTGCACCTCTGCGGTGGAGACGTTCACCGACTTCTTCTTGCTTACGACGGGGTCGCACGAACTCACCTTCCGCTACACGGGCGAGGCGGATCTCTCGATCTCCGTGCTCATCGTGCCGGACGATTCCTCGTCGCACACCTTGAGCGCGACCTCGAAGCTCGACCTCTCCTTCGCGAAGAGGGGAGTGCAGTACTTCACCGTCGAGGATCCCCGCGGGATCAGCTGGACGCTCCACTTCACGGGCGACGCGATCGACCACGTCAAATTCTACAAACTCACCGTGAGTTCGACGTCCGTCACCGACAGCACCATCTCCCTCACCGCGGGCGAAGGCGAGAAGACCGCATCGGCGACGTTGAGCGCGACGGGCGTCATCTACGCGATCGTCTACGACGGCGAAGGCGCGGGTACCCTCCATATCGAAGGGAAGCCGCAGCTCGCCGGTCCTTCGTTGACGTCGTCCATCAAGAATAATTTCCGGAAGACGCAGGTCGGCTGGTCGAGCGTCACGAACGCGACGGGCTATGAGATCTGGCTCAAAGACGGCGAGGCGGCGATCGCAACGATCCCCGCAGAATCCTCAAAGACTTCCTATACGTGGGATATTCCCAAGACGTATTGGACGAAGGGCACCCATATCTATGTCGTGAAGGCGGTCGCGGAGAACTTCTATCCGGGCGCTTCCGCAGATGATACGCGTACCTATGAGTCGGATATGGGCAAGTTGACCGTAAACATCGAGTATCCCAACGACTATCCGAAGGGAACTCTCACGGCAACGATCTATTACAAGAAGGCGGAAGGCGAGTATAGCACGAACGACCGTCTCGGCACGGTCAGCATCACCGCCGACGGCGAGTCGAAGATCGAGGCGACGAACAACACCTTCTTCACCGAGACGGATAAGAGCTACCTCCTCAGGGCGACCACCATCCACGCCGTCTACGGCGCGCCGGACGTCACCTTCGAGTCCGCCTCCTTTGCGGAGAAGGAGGGCACCGCGACCCTCACGGTCACCGAGAAGAACAACTGCGTCGTCACCGTGAACATCACGGTCCCCGAGGGCAACGCCGACCAGACGGGCAGCCTCAAGATCTCGAGCCTCACGGTCGAGCTTTGGAAGGGCGATGAGAAGTACACGCCCGCAGTGAGCAGCGGCACCGTTTCGGGCCTCGCCACCGCAGAAAACGAGGGCAAGGGCAAGGCGACCTTCACCGTCCTCGAGAGCGGCGACTACACCGTGAAGATCACCAACCTCTACAAGGCTTATGCCTACGACGAGCAGACGGTGAACATTTCGTTGGATAGCGACACGGTCCGCTCCACGAAGGAAGTGAATATCACGATCACCAAGAAGAACGCCAACACCGTCTCGATCGCGCTTCCCGATGGGCTCGACCTCAGCGGGACCATCACGATCGATGCATGGCAGGGCGAAGCGAGCAAGGGCACCGAGAGCGTTACGGTCTCCGTGGGTGCGAAGTCCGCGTCCGTCATCTTCTACGGGCTTGCCGACGGCACGTACACGTTGAAGATGACCCTCGACAGCACGCTACTTGCCCACTACTCTGAAAGCGACGAAGGCACCCTCACCATCACCTCGGGCGAGAGCGAAGCCGTCACCCTCACCGTGAAGGAGAAGACCAAGTCCGTCATCACCGTCGCAGGTTTCGCGGGCGGCGGCGTGAAACTCTCCTTGTGGAAGGAGGGAGACGACGACCGTGCGGTGTATGATAGCGGCTATGTGGCCATCACCTCCACCAGTAAGACGTACACCTTCTATGGGATCGACGCGGGCGAATATGTGGTGAAGATCGCGATCGTCGGTTCGGAGAACCGCACCTACCGCTACTCCTTCGACCATGTCACCCTCACGGCGACCGCGGAGGCGGGCGGCAACGCGACGATCACCGTCACCGAAACGGAGAAGACGACGGTCTCCTTCAGCTTCCCCGAGTCGATCTCGAGCGGCCAAGTCACGGTCAACGTGTATAAGAGCGACGACTTGGAGACGATGGTCGACACCATGAAGGTCCCCGTCAATGCAACGGGAGATCCCTCCACAAAAACTGCCGACATCTACCTTCCCGAGGCGAGCGGCACCTACGTGATCAAGACGGAAGCGCTCGATGTGAAGTACTTCATCCACTTCTTGGCTTCCGAAACAACGATCAACGTCACGGGCCGCAAGACCACGGACGCCGTCACCGTGCAGGCGGACGGCACGAAGAAGGTGTGGACGATCACCTACAAGGTCAACAACGACACCTACGACGGAAAGAAGTTGGACTTCTTCTTCTACACCGACAGCATGGGCTCTCATCAATATTCGGGTACGTACTGCGCGACGATCCACGGCAACAAGGCGATCGCGAAGCTCTACGACCTCGAGAATGGCGGCCTTGCCAAGATGATGCCTGCGGCTTCGACCTACCATCTCCCTGCCGGCGCAACGGTCAACTGGGAAGGGATCAAGTTGTCGAACCCCGCAACGACCACAAACTGGGATGTCGAGATCGGCGCACCCGATCCCAACGTAGGGAAGAAGATCTCCGTTTGGACGTCGTTCGGCGGCTTCTCGAGCAGCTACTACGGCACTCTCACCTTCGTTTGGGTCGATACCACGCAGAACGATAAGGTGATCGGCAACAAAGAGTGGACCTACGAGGTGACGAAGGACAGCAGCGGCGAGTTCACGTTGAACTGGGAGTTCCCGAGCACCTATGCGACTACGAGCGAATGCAAGAAGATGAAGCTCAAGCTCAAGAGCGCGAAGAAGGCCGACGGTACCGACTTCACCGACAAGGTGCAGCTCGGCGAGAACAAGAGCACCCTCACGGGTTACTCGCAGGCGATCAGCCAACGCTTTGATATGAGTTGGCAGACGTGGCTCTACTTCACGATCAAGGCGGACTGATCTTCGGCACCGAATAACCAACCAAAAAAGAGCGGCTCTCGCCGCTCTTTTTTCTGCCCTCCGCCCCGCCCACCCCCCACCCCGCCACAAAACACGTCACCCTGAGCTTGTCGAAGGGTATCCGCATTACAACGAGGTCATGTTTCGACTACGCTCAACATGACGTATTTGTACGGCATGGCGGAAACCTGCCCCTTTTGAAGGTGGCGCCGAGAAGAGCAGTCCCCCCGCCCCGGCCGACCAAAGCCCTACCCTTCCGTTGGAAGGGGAGGGTGGCACGGCGCAGCCGTGACGGATGGGGATGGAGCCCGATCATCGACAATCCCCACCACCGCCTACGGCGGAGCCTCCCCTTTGGGAAAGGGTAGGCCTTCCGCCCTCCTCATACCGAGCCCCGAAGGGGCGAGCGTATCTTAAAAGGTCCACTCTCCCTCTGCGAGGGTTCGGGATGAGGGAAAAGAGAGACCAAAAGCCGAAATTTATAAAAATCGTAAAATTTACAAATATTTACTCATAATTTTCACACAACATAGCAGTGATTTTTGTTGACGAAACGGAAATTTATCAGTATAATGGTATAGGACGTAAAAATAGGGGCTTTTCGTAAGCGAAAAAAGTCCATGCATAAAATAAAAAATTATGCAGCGTCCTATGCAGACGGCGCGCGTCTGCGAAGCGGAGCGCTCCGGATGAGCGCGGAGGTGGAGTATGAAAAAGTGGATAGCCGTTACGGTCGCCGTTCTTGCGGGCTGCTCTGCGCTTGCCCTTCTCGGCGGCTGCAATCTGGCGCTCGGCCGCACCGCCCACACGTGGGAGGAGTCGTGGTCGAACGCCCAGCTTTCGGACGGCACCTATTCCCATTGGCATGCCTGTCTCGACGAGAACTGCAACTCGCGCGACCAATACGCCCGCTGCACCTTTGAACTCGTCGAGGAGACGACGCCGTCCTCCTGTTCGGTGGCGGGCGAGGGCAAATACGAATGCACGGTCTGCGGCAACGTTGTCACGATGCCGCTGCCTCTTGCTGCCCACACGTGGGAGATTGTTGCCCGCGAAGTGCAGGAGACCTGTTTTTCCAACGGCTACGGCCAGTGGAAGTGCGCGGAGTGCGGCGCCCCCCGCAACGACGCGGGTTACGATAGCAACGGCTACGGGTCGATCCCCGCGACGGGGGAGCACAGTCTCGAAGAGGGGTGGACGTCCGATAAAGACGGGCACTACCACGCCTGCACCAACACCAAGCGGGAGCAGAACGGCACCGTGACCAACTGCACCTATAAAGCGGATTTTGCGCCCCACACGGAGGGGGAGCCCGAAACGATCTCCGCCACGCAGACGCGCGACGGCAAGAAGACGTGGCGCTGCACGCAGTGCGGCTACGTCACCCGCACGGAGAACCTTCCGGCTCTCAACACGCCCGTTGATTTCGAGATGCTCCTCACGCCCACCGGGAATTGGGCGCCGCAGCAGGTCCACATCGGCATCGGCGAAGACGGCAAGAGTTGCCACCTCTACTTCGGCATGAAGGACTCGAGCACGGAGCAGAAGTACACCGTAACATTCGTGAGCGCGAAGAACGCCGTAGGCGACGCCATTTCGACGAGCGGCTGGGCGTGGGACGAAAAGACGGGCCGCGGGATCAAGGTGTACAGATACAACGACTCGGGCGCGGGCACCTACAACCTTGTAGACCTCAACAGTTCGCCCGCAAAATACTATAACGGGACCTTCTGGTTCATCTCCGTGCCCAGCGGAAACCAAATGAACCTCGTCTTCCGCTACATCACCATTGTGGATGGGGAAGAGATCGTTCGTGCGGAGAAGTGGCTCTATGCGTCGGTGCAGAACATCAACTCTGTCTCCGCTGTCTCCACCCTTGCGCCCTTGCCCGATCCCTACAATGAAAAGAAGAGGAAATGATCTTTCGGAGCGCCTATGAACAAATCATTTGAAAAATTCAAACGAAACGATTGGATCGCGGCGGTCGGCATGTCCCTCGCGATAGGGGTCTTTGTCGGGCTCTTCTCGGTCGGCGCCGTCCTCCTCACGCTGAAGCTGTGCGGGGTCGTGATCGACGCGCTCTACTACGCCCTCATCGGCGGCGGGATGGCGGCGGTCTCCTTTGCCCTCGCCCTTCTCTTCCTCCGCCCGAACGGCAAGAAAGTGGCGAAAAATCTCGACACGGAGTTCGCTTTGAACGAAAAAGTGCAGACTGCCTACGAATTTTCGTCTGCCACGGGCGCAATGGTGGAGCGGCAGCGCGCGGACGCCTACGATACCCTCGACGCGCTTCCCCGCCGCCATGTGAGAACGGGCAAACTTTTTGCCTACCTGTGTGCGGGAATTGTGGCATTTGCCCTCTTCTTTGCGGCGGCATTCGTGCCCTTCCGCAATGTGGGCGCGCAGACGGAGGACCCGCCCTTTGAACTCACCGACTGGCAGGCGGACAACATCCGCTTCCTCATCGAGAACGTGCAGAAGTCCGGCCTCGCGGCGGAGGAAAAGAGCGGCGCGGTGGCGGCGCTCAACGAGTTCATCGAAGCGCTCGGCGAGGCCAAGACGGAGAGCGCAAAGCTCGCCGCCCTCGATGCGACCCTCGAGAAGGTCTCCTCCATCCTCCTTCCCCCCAACAGTTATCCCGACCTCGCCTCCCGTTTGCAGGCGGCGGGGCAGCAGGATCTCGCGGAGATGCTCACCCGCGGCGGCGAGACCTACCGCGTGTACACCCTCCTCAAATATGAGGACGTAGCAGGCTTCTATGAGACGAAGACGATCCTCGTTGAGGAGCGGCTCGAGAAGAGATGGGAGGAATACCGCGCCCTGTTCGCCGACGGCGACGACCTCGGCGTGCGGCTCGCGGAAGCGGCGGGCGCGGCGGCAAGCGCCGTCCTTCTCTCCGAGTATCCCGCATCCGACCCCCTTTGCGACATTCTCAATGAGTATTCCCTCGAGCTCTACAAGATCCGCGATGAGCTTGCGGGAACGCCCGAGGCAGCGGAGGAGGAGCCCGAACCAGAACCGGAGCCCGGGCCCGAACTTTCCCCCGCGCAGAAGGAGCTCGACAGCCTCTTCGGCATGATGTTCGACGCGCTCACGTCCTCCCTCGGCGACCAGAGCTACCGCGGCGCGATGGACCGTCACATCGGGAACTATCTCAAAAACCTCTTCGGTCTTCCGATCGAGGCGGGCGAACCCGATCCCGAGGGCACGGGCGACGGTTCGGACGATCCCACCAAACCGCCCGACGACGACAACGAGGACGATCAGGGAAGCGGCGGCTGGGGCTCCGGCCAAACGCAGTACGGCAGCAACGACGAAGTGTACGATCCCGCCGTGGGCGGATATGTGCAGTACGGAAAGATCCTCGATGAGTACAGCGCGGAGATGCAAAAGCTCCTCCGCAGCGGCGATCTCACCGAAGAACAGCGCGCGATGGTGCAGCGCTACATCGAAATGTTATATGGCGGCATTCCAGCCGAAGAGTGAGGTAATTATGAAAAATCGGAAAAAGACAAAGAACGGGGAGCTTGCTCCCGAAGAGGAGGAGCTCTACACGCCGTCGCCCGAAGTGAATGCGGACGGCCCCGCGGAGTATGAATTCCCCGAGATCGAAGCTCCCGCCATGAGCGCCTACGATACTGCACGGATCGACAAGTTCAGCGCGTCGATCAAGCGGATCAAGGATGAGCTCGCGAAGGACTTCGTCGGTCAGCAAGACGTGGTCGACAACGTGCTGTGCGCGATCATCGCGGGCGGCAATGTCCTCCTCGAAGGGGTGCCCGGGGTCGGCAAGACCCGTCTCGTCCGCTCCCTCGGGAAGGCGCTGCGCCTGCCCTTCTCGCGGATCCAGTTCACGCCCGACCTCATGCCGTCGGACGTGACGGGTACCAACATCATCGAGCAGGACGCGAGCGGCAGAATGTCGATGTCCTTCCAGAGAGGGCCCATCTTCTCCAACCTCATCCTCGCCGACGAGATCAACCGTGCGACCCCCAAGACGCAGGCCGCCATGCTCGAGGTCATGCAGGAGCACAAGGTCACGGTCGCAAAGAAGACGTATGCACTCGAGGAGCCCTTCTTCGTCCTCGCGACGGAGAACCCCATCGAGCAGGACGGTACCTATCCTCTTCCCGAGGCGCAGATGGACCGTTTCATGTTCAAGCTCCTCGTCAACTTCCCGAGCGTGGACGACCTCATCGGGATCGTCAACATGACGCAGATCACGATGGACGAGACGGCGACGGCGGTCGTGGACGGCCCCACCATCCTCGAGATGCGCGAGCTCGCCAAGACGGTGCCCGTCATCGACGCGGTCGTGAAGTTTGCGGCGGACATCGTCGCCAACTCCCACCCCGAGCTGGACAGCTCGCCCGCGAACACCAAGAAGTATATTAAATACGGCGCGTCCCCGCGTGCGGCGCAGGCGCTCATCACCTGCGCGAAAGTGCGCGCGCTCATGAACGGGCACTACAACGTCTCCTATCAGGATGTGAAGGCGCTCGCCTGCCCCGTTTTGCGCCACAGGGTGAAGATCAACTACACCGCCATCAGCGAAAAGCTCACGGTGGACGACATCATCAAGCAGCTCGTGAACGAAACCAGATAAGGAAGACAAGATGGTAGTCAGCGAAGCGTTTTTGGAACAGGTGGAACTGCTCCAAACGCTCATCAAAAACAATCTTGCGGGCAGGTTCGGCGGAACGCACCAGAGCAAGACATTCGGCTCTTCGTGCGAATTCACGGACTACCGCGACTATATGCCGGGCGACGATGTGACGAAGATCGACTGGAACGCTTTCGCGCGCTTCGAGAAGCTCTATTTGAAGCTCTATCTCGACGAGCGGCAGGTCCACACCCGTATCTATATCGATGCGAGCAAGTCGATGAAGTTCGGCAAGGGGAGGAAGGACGAGCAGGCGCTGCGGCTCGCCGCCGTCTTCGCATACCTTTCGGTGTGCGAGATGGATAAGGTCTCCGTGTATATGATCCGCGACGGGCACCTCGAAGAGGTCTTCGTGAACATGCTCGGGCGGGAATCCTTCTACAACGAGATCGGCAAACTCGACAGCATCGAGTTCGACGGCGACAGCAAGATCACCGAGGCGATCCTTCCCTCCGTGGTGGGCTACGGCGACGGGCTCTCGATCATCATCTCCGACTTCCTCACCGACGAGGACTTCGAGGGCGCGATCGAGCACCTTGCCAACAAGCGCAGGGATATTCTGTGCGTGCAGGTCCTCGCGCGTGAGGAGCTCTCCCCCAGAACGCGGGGCAAGATGCACCTCATCGACAGTGAAGACGCGAACCACATCTACCGCAAGAACATCACGAAGGACATCATCCGCGCCTACATGGCGGCGCTCGACTACGCCACGGGGCGGATCCGCAACTTTTGTCTCGCCCGCGGCGGCAACTACATGCTCGTCTCCTCGGAGGAGTCCCTCAACGGGATCTTCTTCGGGAAACTCACCGAAATGGGGGTGCTCAAATGAGTCTTGCTTATCCTTTGGGGCTCTTGGGGCTCATCGGCGTCCCCATCCTCATCCTCATCTACATCATCAAGAACCAATACACCGAGAAGGTCATCGCTTCCACCTACCTGTGGGAGCTCTCGGAGCGCTTCCTCAAAAAGCGCCTCCCGATCAGCAGGATCGTCGGCATCATCAGCCTCATCCTCCAGATCCTCGCGGTGGTGTTCGCCTCCCTCGCCCTTGCGCAGCCCGTCTTCACCATTCCCGATGCGGGCGGCGTGTATTGCTTTGTGCTCGACGGCACGGGCAGCATGAACTACGAAGCGGGCGGGACGACCCGTTTCGACGCGGGCAAGAAGGAGATCCGTTCCGTCATCAAAAATTCCATGAAGGGAAGCGCCTACACCCTCGTCTACGTGGGGGACGCGACGGAGACGGTGTTTGAATACGTCAGCGACAAGGACCGCGCCATCGCCATGCTCGACGAGCTCGAAGTCGGCTACCGCGCGGACGATCTCAACAAGGCTTGGGAGACGGCGCAGGAATTCTTCGACAGCGACCCCTCGACGAAGGTGTATCTTATCACCGACAAAAGGTATGAGGGGACGGAGAACGTCACCGTCGTAAACGTCGCGGAGGAGAGGGCGGACAACTTCTCTCTCTCCGACATCGAAGTCGTGACGACGCCCACCGAAAACAGCTCCCATATCACCGTTTCGGGGACGGTCATGTCCTACGTGAACGACGGAGACGTGGAGATCTCCCTCTACTTCGACGACGAGACGGAGCCCCATGCCACCGTTCCGCTCGAAGTGCTCGCCCTCATCCCGTCCGCCTACACCTTTGAGGTGGACGACGTGGCGGACTTCCGCGCGGTGCGGGTCACTCTCGGCACGGAAGACGGGCTCTCCCTCGACGACGAGGCGGTGTATTACAACGTAGAATTCGAGAATTCCTCCCGTACCCTCCTCGTGAGCGAACGGCCCTTCTTCCTCAAAGCGGCTCTCATCGCGGCGGGCACCTCCCAGGTGACCGTCATCGATCCCTCCGAGTACGAGGGGCAGACGGGGTACGACCTCTTCGTGTTCGAGCAGTTCATGCCCGAAACGCTTCCCGCGGACGGTGCGGTGTGGTTCGTCAACCCGCAGTCGGGCGTGGCGGGGTCGAATTTCTCCTATCAGGGCTCGCAGTCGGCGCCCCGCGAAGGGCTCGCCTATTCCAACTCCACCAATTCGGGGGTGCGCAACCTCCTCGAAGGGGTGCCCGGGGCGGCGGCACGCACCGAGTACGAACTGAAACAGTATGTAAAATGCGGACTGGGGGCGAAATTCTCCATCCTCCTCACCTGCGAAGGCAACCCCATGCTCTTCACGGGGGCGACGGAGAGCGGCGCCCGCGAGGTCGTGTTCGCGTTCGACCCGCGCGACAGCGCGCCCTTCATCCTCTCCGCCGACTTCAACGTGCTCGTCGACAACTTGCTCGACTACACCTTCCCGCCCGTCGTCGAGGAGACGGGGTACGTCTGCGGCGAAACGCTTGCCGTGAACGTCGTCGCGGGGTGCACCAGCATGCGCATCGTCTCCCCCAACGGAAAGGAGAGCTTCCCCGATACGAGCGTTCCCATCGTGGAATACACCCTCAACGAAGTGGGCACCTACGACATCGAGCTCTACATGGCCGACGGGTCTGTCCGCACGATCAACGTCTATTCCTCCCTCGCCGAGGCGGAGCGCGCCCCGAGCGAAACGGAGGCGATGCGCGTGATCTACGGCACCCCCGAAAGCGGCGGCAGGGACGGCGTCTACGACGACCTTCTCTATCTGTTTATCATCCTCGCCCTTCTCGCGGCGGCGGAATACGGAGTATATTGTTATGAGCAGTATCAACTTCGATAACGCGTGGCTCCTCCTCATCGCGGTCCCGCTGATTGCGGCGTTCGCGATCCCGTTTGCCATCGCGGTCAGAAAAGAGAACAGAAACGGACACAACGTCGCGTCGATCCTTTTGCACGTGGCGCTCTCCGTCGTGATCGCGTTTGCGGCGGCGGGGACGAGCGTCAAAACGGTGCTCACCGAAACGGAGGTGATGGTCGTCGCGGACGTCTCCTATTCCGCGAACCGCAACCTCGACAAGCTCGACGGGATCATCCGCAACATCAAATACCCGAGCAACTCCAAAGTGGGGCTCGTGTGTTTCGGGAAGGACAGCGAGCTTCTGAATTCGCCCGGTTCGAAGGAAAGTTTGAAGAGTGTTACGGAGTCCACGGTCGACGACTCGGAGACGGACATCGCGGGCGCCCTCTCCTTTGCGGGGGACCAATTCCGCAGCGACGTCATCAAGCGCATCGTCCTCATCACGGACGGCAGGCAGACGGACGAGAGCGATTCTTTCGCCATCAGCCGCGCCGTGAACGAGCTCCGCATGCGCAACATCAAGGTGGACGCCATCTACCTCAACGACAACCTGCAGCCCACCGACAAGGAGGTGCAGATCTCCGCGGCTTCTTACACGAAGACCGTCTTCCTCAACCACAGGGAGGACGTGAGCATCGAGATCCGCTCCAATAACGACGCGAACGTGTTCGTCACCCTCACCTGCCCCGAGTTCATCACTCTCGCGGGCCTCGAGAGCGACACGCGGACGCAGGCGCCCCACATCACGGCGGGCACCAACAACATCACCTTCACCGACCTTCCCACGAACGCCGCGGGCACTTATCACTATGAGGTGACCGTGCGCACGGAGAACCCGTCCGACGACGCCAACCCCAACAACAACCGCTACCTCTTCACGCAGGTCGTCTCGAGCGAGGTGAAGGTGCTCGTCGTCACCCAGAGCTGGGACGACGTGACGGCGGCGGTCGAGCGGTATAAGGACGTCGCGGAGCTCGACATCTATGAGAAGTCCTCCGGCTCCGCCTCCGTGAAGAACGCCTACAAGAGCGAGATCGAGAGCGCGAACGACAACGTCAAGCTCTATCTCAACGCGGGCACCCAAAAGGAGAACAGGGTCCCCTTCACCGTGGAGGAGCTCGCCAAGTACGACGAGATCGTCCTCGCGGACATGGACGTCACCGACTTCAACGACTACAACGCCTTCATCGGCAACGTGCAGAAGGTCGTCTCCGTCTTCGGGAAGAGCCTCGTCACGGCGGGGAATTTGGAGTTGCAGAACCTTGCGACGTCCGAACCCATCGACCCCGACGACCCGCTCGCGGGCGATAAGCAAAAGAAGCAGGAGGCCCTCCAATCCCTTGCCGACCTCGTTCCCGTGAGCTACGGCAGGAGCCAGGACGACCAGCGGCTCTACACCATCGTCATCGACGTCTCCCGCAGTATGAACCAGCTCTACCATTTAAGCCTCGCCAAGACGGTCGCAAAGAAGCTCGTGGGCATTCTCAACCCCAACGACTATGTGTGCATCGTCGCATTCGCGGGCGAGATCTGGGTGAAACAGCCGCCCGCACCCAACACCAACCCCGACCGTCTCTACTCCATCATCGACGATTTAGAGAAGTGGCAGGGCACGATGATCGCATCCTCCCTCCGCGAGGCGCAGAAGCAGCTCTCTCTCGCGGGCGAGTTCAGCGGCGGCAAGCAGATCATGCTCATCACCGACGGCATGGGCTACGGCGACAGCTCGGAGGATCTCAGCGACATCGCGGCGGAAATGTATAACGACGACGGCGTCATCACTTCGGTGTTCGACGTGGGCCGCCCGGGCGACGGCACGAACAGCGGCCTCAACAACGCCAACCCGACTTACCGCGCGCAGTGCCAGGAACTCATCGACATCACCGAGGCGAGCGGGGGCAAATACACCCACAACACGAGCGCCGAGGGCGAGATCAGCGACAAGGTGTTCGCCGAGATGACGGGCCCCGTCACCGAATCGGTCATCGAGCGGCCGACGACCGTCAACATCGAGCGCCGCCGCGACGAGGTGCTCAACTCTCCCAACGCGATCGGGACGAACATCCCCGAGATCGGCGGGTATTACTACACCGTCACCAAGCCGAGCACGACCACCGTGCTCACCGCCAACCATGTGAAGTCGAGCGGCGCGACCTCGAAAGTCCCGCTCTACACCTATTGGAACTACGGCAACGGCAAAGTTTCCTCCTTCACGAGCGCATACAGCGGCGCATGGCTGGACAACTGGACGGAAGCGGGGCTCGACGGCAAGTTCTTCTCCAACGTCTATGAGGTCTCCGTGCCCGACGAAAAGAACGGCGCGCCCTATTCCGTGAACGTCGAGCGGGAGGGGACGGTCACCCGCGTGGAGATCACCCCCGCCATCGGATCGACCCACTTCTCGGCGACGGCGAAGGTCGAGATCACCTATCCCGCCGCAGAGGGAGAGGAGCCCGTCGTCCGCACCGCGGATATGACGTTCGGCTCCTACAGCTACTACTACGAATTCGAGACGGCGGAGCTCGGCGAATACAGCGTGCGCATCCTCTATGAGTACAACGACAACACCTACGAGACCCTCGAATCGGTGACCATTCCCTACGAGCCCGAATACGATTCGTTCGCGGGCTACGACGTCGGCGTCCTCCACAAGGCGATCGACGAGGGCGGCACGGTGAGCCTCGACGGCAAACTCACCCTCGAGAACGACGAGAGCGACCTCAGCACCTACACCTTGAGCCTCGTCTTGCCTCTTCTCATCACGGCGGTCGTGCTCTACATCATCGACATCATCGTGCGTAAACTCAAGTGGGAGGACATCAAGAGCTTCTTCGGCTTCAAGAAAAAACAACAGAAGGGAGGTGCCGGACAATGAAACGTTTGAAACGGTTTTCGGCAATCGCCGCGGCGGCGCTCGCCCTCATATTCTGCGCGGGCTGCGGATTCTTCTCCCCGCCCACCACAACGCCGGAACTTCCCGACCTTCCCTCGACGGGAGGAGAGGACAGCCCGGGCGGCGGCGGAACGGGCACGGATCCCTCGGGAGGGGACGAGAACGCCCCCTTCACGGTGAACCTTGTCCTCGATACGGGCGGCCCCTTCATCGTCACGACGCCCGTCACGGCGCAATGGAAGGGGGTGGACGGCGACTCCTTCACCGCTCCGTTCAACGAGATCGGCGTCGCCACCTGCTCGGGGCTCGACGGCGAATATCAGGTGACCATCAGCCCCGTCCCCGCGGGCTACACCTACGACTGTAACGGCTACACGGCGGATAACTTCCACAAGAGCATCACCATCGAGCTCCTCACCATCCTCAGCCCCACATCGGGTTTCAACATCTATGTCAATGCCTCGATGGGTACGGCGCGCGGGTTGACGTTTGAGGATCTCGGCACCTACCGCGCGACCATCGAGAAGGACGGGGTGGGGGTATGGTATATGTACCAGCCCACCTACAGCGGCGAGCTCTCCATCCAGTCGTGGGTCGATGTTTCGGCGGATGAGATCAACCCCAAAGTCGAGGTGTATTACGGCAGCTTTGCCTACATCAATCCGTACATCGCGTATTCGGCGGACGGCGGCAGCACGAGCGGCAACTACACCAAGAACTTCAAACTCACCTTCAAGGTGAGCGGCGACGAGGTCGGAAACGTCTTCATCTTCCGTATCTTTGCGGAGACGGTGGGCAAATATCCCCTCAATATCGACTTCACCATAAAGAGGGAGGGCTCCTACGAGCGGCCGGGCTCCACCTACGATCCCGTGGTCGCGGTCGGTCCCTTCGACACGACGAACGATCTCCTCTCGGTGAACTTGGATAAGACCAAACTTCCCGCCGTCTCGGGCACGTGGCGCTACGCTTATCAGGATACCGCCAACATCCTCCGCGTGACGGACGACAACGGGAACCCGCTCTACGGGCTCTGGGAGCAGAAGGACGGCGGCGACGGCTATTGGCACATGATCGCCGACCCGAGCGCCCCCGTGACCGACCCGAAGAGGTACGGCACCGTTCTCCGCGCCCGCATCTGCGAGGCGAGCACCGTGCTCGACGGCGGATTTATGGACCAGCGCGTCTCCTTGCGCCTCATCGTCGGCGACAAGGGCAAGGACTACACCGACTTCATCGGACGGAACATGACGAGCCAAGACCCGTGGGATCTTCGGGCGATCTCCGTTCCCGGCGGGGCGTTCTACTCCAACCACTGCGACAGGAACGGCACCCACCCGCTCACCGAGGAACTCCGCATCTTCTTGCAGGAATATGCGACGCAGATGGGGCTCTTCAACGACGGCGAGGGCACGGCGGAAGGGCTCGGGCTCAACGCCTCCGAGGAGACCATGTGGCTCTTCGTTGTGGGCTACTATTCGGAATAACGCCGAAAGCGGCAAAAGAAGCCGCCCGCACACCGCGGGCGGCTTTTTCCGTTCCCGCCTCTTGCCTCTCCCTGAAGAGGAAGCCGCAGATGGGGCGCGGGGGTATAAAACACGTCATGTTGAGCTTGTCGAAACATGACCTTATTTTATGCGGACATACTTCGACACGCGCGTGCCGCGCGGCTCAGTATGACGTATTGGTACGTCTTTCGCGTAGTAAAACCTCCTCCCTCGTTTGAGGTGGGGCGGCACCCTTCCTCTTGCCTCCCCCCTTATACTTGAGGTGGGGCGGCGCTCTTTCTCTTGCCTCCCCCCTTATACTTGAGGTGGGAGGGCAGGGTGAGGGGTGGGTCGGCGATCGGGCAGGAACTTGTGTCGTATGCTTGACGAAATCGGCCGGAGGGGCGTATAATAGAAGTATGGGAGCAGCGATCGGAGTGGCGGCGGCCATCGGCGTAGCGGCGGTCCTTATCTTTCTTGCCGCGGTGTTTGTGGACGATTGGAACGTCGAATACGAGGAATTTTCCTTCGGCGAGGGGAGCGTGGAGCTCCGCGTCGCCCATCTTTCCGACCTGCATTTTCCCCGCAAGTCGGTGGACTGCGCCCGCCTCATCGGGGAGCTCGAGCGTCGGAAGGTGGACCTCGTGGCGTTCACGGGCGACCTTGTCTGCCGTAAAAAGCGGGTCGCGGGGAGCGGCGCCTACGAGTTCATGGCGGCGCTCTCGAAGAAGTTTCCCGTCTACTTCGTGCAGGGCAACCACGAGAAATACTGCGCCGACCGCACGGTCTGCGCCTCCCTCCGCGCCCTCGGCGTGCATGTACTCGACGACGAGACCTTCTACTTTGTCCGCGGCGGCAAGCGGCTCGCCGTGGCGGGGGTCTCCCCGGGGAGCGGGTACGCGCCTTCGGACGGCGCGCGCGATTTCACCCTCCTCCTCGCCCACCATCCCGAAAAATTTTCGCAGTACGCCGAGGGGAAGCCCGACCTCATCCTTGCGGGGCATGCCCACGGCGGGCAGTTCCGCATCTTCGGCAGGGGGCTCTTTGCGCCCGGGCAGGGGATCTTTCCGAAGTACACGTCGGGGCTCTACCGCAAGGGGGACACGGCGATGGTCGTCTCCCGCGGCTTGGGCCGCAGCCGCTTCCCCTTCCGCTTCAATAACCGACCCCATGTGCCCATTTTAACGATAAGGATGTGAAATTCGTCCCCCTCGCCTCTTCCCTTATACTTGAGGAGAGGCCTCTTCTCATTCCGAGGGCACGCAGTGCCCGAGTGGATCTTAAAAGCAAGATACGCTCCGCCGCTGCGCGGCGTCGGTATGAGTGGCCCGAGCGCACCGCTTCACCGCAAAAAAACAGTGCCGACCGCATTTGCGGTCGGCACTGTGCTTAAAAAGCCGTCAGTCGGGGTTCATGAGGTCGCACACGCGGGTGAGTGCTTTGGAGACGGGGAACGCCGCGAGGAGCACACACAAAAGATACAAGATCTGCGTAACGGAGAGGCTGTGGGCGACCTGTGACCACGCCTCATAGATGAACCCGCCGAGGAAGGGCACCGCGAGCACCACGATGCTGAGACCTAAAGAGAGGGCATACACGCAGCCGCGCACCACGTCGAAGGGCTGGAGGATGCGGAAGAGCATCACGAGCCCGCCGAAGGTGATGGAGAGGGTCATGAGGGGGTTGACGAGCGATTTCGGCCCGTCCTTCAAATCGTAGATGATGTGGAATTCGCCGAGGTGTTGGGGCATGAAGCGGATGCCGAGGTAGGTCGCCATCACGCACAGAATGAGGGTGAGGGCGCCGGGGATACTTCGCGAGAGGACGTACAAAATAAACTTTCCCTTCACCCGCTTCTTGTTCGGCTGGAGGGAGATGACGAGGGACGGCACGGCCGCCACGAGCATCTCGAAGAGGAGCATGTTGTCCGTCGTGAAGAAGTAGGGGGAGCGCATGCACGCGCAGATGAGCGCAAGCAGCGCCGTGAAGAGCGTCTTCATGATATAGAGGGAGGCGCTCGATTTGATGTTGTTGATCACCCTTCTCCCTTCATACACGACGGAGGGGAGGGAGAGGAAGTTGTTGTCGGTGAGGACGAGGTGAGAAACGTTCCGCGCCGCTTCCGCGCCCGAGGCGACGGAGATCGCGCAGTCCGCCTCTTTTAAGGCAAGGATGTCGTTCACGCCGTCCCCCGTCATGGCGACGGTCGAGCCCTGCTTTTTGATGGCGCGCACGAGGATCGCCTTCTGCTCGGGGGTGACCCGCCCGAACACGGTGTATTGGGAGGCCACGCTCTCCACTTCGCTTTCGCTGAGCCCGTCGAGGGAGACGTAGTTCGCGGCGTCTTTCACGCCCACGCGGCGGGCGACTTCGGAGACGGTGACGGGGTTGTCGCCCGAGATGATCTTGATCTCCACGTCGTTCTCGCGGAACCACTTGATGGTCTCCACCGCGTCCTCGCGCACGTTGTCGGCGAGGGTGATGATGGCGGCGGGGCGGAGAATGGAGGGGAGACGTTCCCCCGAGATCTGCGCGGGGGAGTAGGCGAGCACGAGCACGCGGAGCCCCATCTGCGCATATTGTTTTACGATGCGCTCTATCTTGGGCGGCATGGGGCGGAGGACAAATTCGGGCGCGCCCATCACATAGGTGCCGATCTCCCCGAAGGAGACGGCGGAGAGCTTGCGCTTGGAGGAGAAGGGGAGGATGGCGGTCGGCTGCATGGTGCCGTCCTGCCCGAAGCGCGCCTTCAAGGCAATGGAAGTCTGGTTGTTGTCGTCGAGGGCGGCGAGCATGCTCGCCATGATCTCGTCGAGGGGCTGGTCGGTGTAGGAATTCAGGAGCATGCAGTCATTTACGGCCATCCTCCCGTCTGTGATGGTGCCCGTCTTGTCGAGGCAGAGGACGTTCACGCGGGCGAGCATTTCGAGGGAGTAGAGGTCCTGCACGAGGGTGTGCTTCTTTCCGAGGCGGATGACGCCGAGCGCCATCGCGAGGGAGGTGAGAAGGAGGAGCCCCGAGGGGATCATGCCGATGACGACGGAGGCGGTGTATTGGATGGAGTGGTCGAGATCGCCGCCCGTCTGCCCCCAGTTGACCCAGAACATGAGCCCCGCGACGACGGGGATGAGGCAGGCGATCACGCGGATGAAGAGGCGGATGGAGTTCATGATCTCCGACCGCGGCTTCTTATACTTCTTCGCTTTGGAGGTGAGGGAGTTGAGGTAAGTATTCTTGCCCACCTTGTCGGCACGGACGAGGCAGGAGCCGCTCGAGACGAAGGAGCCCGCGTATAAGGTCTCCCCGATCGCCTTCTTCACGGGCACCGATTCGCCCGTAAGGAGAGATTCGTTGACTTCGACGACCCCCTCCGCCAAAATGCAGTCGGCGGGGATCTGCTGCCCCGCTTCGAGGGAAATGACGTCGTCGAGCACGATGTCCCGCAGGGGGACCTCCGTCTTCACGCCGTCCCTTATCACCTTCACCGTCGAGGAGACGAGGACGGATAATTTATCGATCTGTTTCTTTGCGATGATCTCCTGCACGATGCCGATGAGGAGGTTCGCCGAGAAGATGACGACGAAGAGGTATTGCGAGAGGCGCGCGTTCCCGATGATGAGGGCGACGGCGACCAGCACGCAGAGGAGGTTGAAGAAGGTGCAGATATTTCCGATGAAGATGCTCGCGTAGGACTTGGAGTATTTCTTGTTGACGTCGTTGAAGAGGAACTGGTTGAAACGGGTCTCCACCTGTTCTTTGGTGAGGCCCTTGCCGAGCTCGGGCGAAAAGCGTTCCACCTCCGTCTCGGAGGGGATATGCTTCGCCTTGCGGAAGCGCTTCATGAGCTGTTTCCGCTTTTTCGTCTCCTCGGGCGCGGCGGACGACCCGCTCTCGAGCACGCGGGAGGAGAAGTTTTTCCCCGTCTTCCGTTCGCCCTCCGCCTCTGCCGCCTCCTCTGGAACGGGGACGGGTTCGGGCACGGGCTCGGGGACGGGTTCGGTCGCGTTGATCTTCTTTCTCAAAGTTTCCTCTCGGGCGGAAAATGTTCCGCCGTTTCCTATATTATACACGAGCGCGCGCGAAAAGTCAAAAAAACTTTCGGGCGTTTGCGATTTTTTTCGCATAACCGCGGGAAGCGGGCGGCAAAGCGTTGCCTTTTCGGGCAAAAAGTTGTATAATGGATGAAACGGAACATTCAGAGGTATCCCCATGATCGACATTGCGCTGCTCCGCAGCGACCCCGGACTCGTAAGAGAAAACATCAAAAAGAAGTTTCAGGACCGCAAGCTGCCCCTCGTCGACGAGGCGCTCGCTCTCGACGGAAAGTACCGTGCCCTCCGGATGGAGGGGGACGCCCTCCGCGCTTCCCGCAACACTCTCCCCAAGCAGATCGGGGGTTTGATGCGGGAAAAGAAGACGGAGGAGGCGAACGCCGTAAAGGCGCAGGTGGAGAAAAACGCCGCCCGCCTCGAGGAGATCGAGAAGGAGACGCAGGAGGTCTCCGAAAAACTCAAGGCCGTGATGATGCGCATCCCCAACATCATCTCCCCCGATACCCCCATCGGCAAAGACGACACCGAAAACGTGGAAGGGGTGCGGTTTTTGGAACCCCGTGTGCCCGATTTTGAGATCCCGTACCACCTCGACATCCTCGAAAAACTCCGCGGGATCGACATCGACAGTGCCCGCCGCACGAGCGGGCAGGGCTTCTACTATCTCACGGGGGACATCGCCCGCCTCCACTCCGCCGTCCTCACCTACGCCCGCGACTTCATGATAGAGAAGGGTTTCACCTACGTGATCCCGCCCTACATGATCCGCTCCTCCGTCGTCTCGGGGGTGATGAGTTTCGAGGAGATGGACGGCATGATGTATAAGATCGAGGGGGAGGACCTCTATCTGATCGGCACTTCCGAGCACTCCATGATCGGCAGATTCATGGGGCAGACCCTCGAGGAGAAGGAACTTCCCTTAACGCTCACGAGCTATTCCCCCTGCTTCCGCAAGGAGAAGGGGGCGCACGGCATCGAGGAGAGGGGGATCTACCGCATCCACCAATTCGAGAAGCAGGAGATGATCGTCATCTGCAAGCCCGAGGAGAGCGAAGCGTGGTACGAGAAGATGTGGAACTACACGGTGGAGCTCTTCGTCTCGATGGGGATCCCCGTCCGCACCCTCGAGTGCTGCTCGGGGGATTTGGCCGACCTCAAATACCGCAGCTGCGACGTGGAGGCGTGGTCTCCCCGCCAGAAGAAATACTTCGAAGTGGGGAGCTGTTCCAACCTCACCGACGCGCAGGCGCGGCGGCTCAACATCCGCTATAAAACGGAGAAGGGGTCGGCATTTGCGCACACCCTCAACAACACGGTGGTCGCGCCGCCCCGCATGCTCATCGCCTTCCTCGAAAACCATCTCCGCGCCGACGGCAGCGTGGAGATCCCCGAAGTGCTCCGTCCCTACATGGGCGGAAAAACGGAGATCAAGGTCTCGTGAAGTACGTCTTTTTCGATATTGAATGCGCCTGCGTCTTCAAGAGCGTGGCGAAAATGTGCGCCTTCGGGTACGTCGTCACGAACGAGAACTTCGAGGTGGAGGAGCGGGAGGACATTCTCATGAACCCGCGCGGCAAGTTCCACCTCACCGACCGCAAGGGGGGAGAGGGGATCGTCCTTCCCTACGAGTATGAGGACTTCAAAAAATACCCCCCCTTCCCCGCCCACTACGGGCGGATCAAGCGCCTCCTCGAGGACAAGGATACCATCGTGTTCGGGCATGCGACCATGAACGACGTCAACTATCTCAACCTCGAGACCAAGCGCTACAAACTTCCCTCCTTCCGCTTCCTCTTTCAGGACACGCAATTTTTCTACATGAACACGGAGCACTGCTTCACCCGCCAATGCGGGCTGGGCGCGATGGCGGAGGAGCTCGGGGTGGAGTTCACCCCGCATCGCGCCGTCGACGACGCCTACGCCACCATGCGGGTGTGCGAGGCGCTCTGCAAGCGAGAGGGGACGGACGTGAAGGGGCTCATCGAGCGCTACGGCGTCCGCGCGGGCAGGATCGGCGACTACAAGATCCTCCCGCCCGTCTCCGCGGGGCAGAAGCAGTATTACGCCGAGAAGACGGAGAAGAAGATCGCCCACGCAAAGGCGCACGAACAGTTCTACCGCTATGTGAACAAGTATATGCACCGCCGCAAGAAGGGCGGCGCGCTCGAGGGCAAGGTGTTTTGCTTCGCGCGGGACGTGGAGGACGATACCCCCGTCTCGGTGAAGCTCGTCGCCAACATCTTCGCCTCGGGCGGAAAATACACCTCCCACCCCGCCGAGTGCAACGTGTACGTCGCGCGGGACGAGGGGGGCGCCCGCTATCAGAACGCGCTTGCGGGCGGCGCGGCGTTCCTCCCTCTGGACGAGTGCGTGGAGACGCTCGGAACGGTATGAATTTGCCGCAGGCATTTTTGGATAGAATGAGAAAAAGGCTGGGAGAAAATTTCCCCGCCTTTTTGGCATCTTACGAAACCCCGCCTTGTAAGGGCCTCCGCGTCAACACCTTGAAAATTTCCGTTGAGGACTTTTTCCGCCGCGCGCCCTTCCCCCTCGGGGAGAAGATAGGGGACGATCCCGCCTGCGTGTATGTCGGCGAGGAAAAGCCCGGGGCCGATCCCTACCACTTCGCGGGGCTCTACTATGTGCAGGAGCCCTCGGCGATGAAGGTGGGGGACTTTACGGCCGCATGCAAAAAGGAGCGCGTTCTCGACCTCTGCGCCGCCCCCGGGGGGAAGACGACGCATATCGCCGCGCAGATGGCGGGGGAGGGCATTCTCGTCGCCAACGAGGTGAACTATGCGCGGGCGAAAATTTTGGCGCAGAACACCGAGCGCATGGGTATCAAAAATTGCGCCGTTATAAGCGCTTCTCCCGAAACGCTCGCCGCCCGCTTTCCCTCCTACTTCGACCTCGTTTTGGTGGACGCCCCCTGCTCGGGGGAGGGCATGTTCAAGAAGGAGAAGAACGCCATTCCCGAGTGGAGCGGGGAGAACGTGGCGCGGTGCGCGGCCCGGCAGAGGGAGATCCTCGGGCGGGCCGCGGAGATGCTCGCGGAGGGCGGGCACATCGTCTATTCCACCTGCACCTTTGCCGAGGAGGAGGACGAGTGGCAGATCGAAGATTTTTTGAAGAGCCACCCCGGGTTTGCTCTCCTTGCCGAAAAGAAGTACTACCCCCACACCTTCCGCGGCGAGGGGCACTTCTGCGCCCTCCTCGAAAAGGGCTCCCCTTGCCCGCCCGCCTCTCTCGGCGCCCCCTTGAGGGGGAGCTGTCACGCAGTGACTGAGGGGGTGTGCCCTCCCCCTACGTTAGGGGGAGGGGGAGGGGAGAGGGTGCGCCCTTCTCCTACGTTAAGGAGAGGGGGAGCCGGTTTTGTTTCTTGCCCGCCCCCTGCGTCAGGGGGAGCCGATTTTAATTCTTGCCCTCCCCCTACGTTAGGGGGAGGGGTAGGGGAGGGGGTGCGCCCCCGTCCCTCTCCAAAGCCCTTCTCCTTGCAAAAAAACGCGCAGGCCGAGCGCGCCTTCCGCGCCTTTGCGGAGGACTTCTTTACGGAGCCCCCCGCGGGCGGCATCACGACGCTTGCGGACGGGCGGATGTACCTCGTGCCCGCGGGCATGCCCGAGCTTACGGGGGCGAGCCTTTTGCGCGTCGGCGTGGAGATAGGGGAGTGGGACGGGAAAATTTTCAAGCCCGCCCACGCGCTCGCGATGGCGTTCGGCAAAGACGCCCGCCGCAAGGCGCTCCTTTCGCGGACGGAGGCGAAGAAGTACCTCCGCGGCGACACGCTGCAAACGGACCTCGGCGGCGGCTGGTGTGTTGTGTGCGTGGAGGAATTCCCGCTCGGGATAGGGAAATGCGTCAATGGGGTGATAAAAAACCATCTTCCCAAAGCCCTGCGCCTCTTCGACCGCACCCTCTTCGACTGAAAATGCGAATTGCCCCCTCGGCTTCTCCTTGAGGAGAAGCTCTTCCGCATTGATGCGGAAGTGATGAGGTGTGTGGAATTGGCAATTCCTTGTTTTTTCCTTCGTTTCCTTTTGAATAAGGAAAGAACAGTTTATAACACCTCATTCGTCCCCTGCGGGGACACCTTCCCCTCAAGGGGAAGGCAAGGGTGGCGGGGCAGGTCTCGTGCCCTCTCTTTCCGCGTCATCCTGAGCCGCCGCGCCGCCCGCAAATGCGGGCGGCGCGGCGTGTCGAAGGATCCCGAAGCACGAAGTCTGTTATTTTTTTGAGATCCCTCACGTTCGTTCGGAATGACGTAGCAGACCCGTTCGGGATGAGGAGCACTTGCCCTCGCCCCCTCGGGGGGCGAGGGGGAGGGGTGCGGGGGCGGGGGGCGGGAAGATATTCGCCGCGAGGCCGTCCGCGGAAGAAAAAACGATCCCTCCGAGCGTTCGGAGGGATCGTTGTTGTTACTCGTTATACGGATCGTTCTCGTCCTTTGCGGGGGCGGGTTTTTCGTCGTCCGTCTTCTTTTCGGGTTTCGCCTTCTTCGCGGGTTTCTTCGCCTTCGGCTTGAGTTTGCCCGACTTGCGGAGGGACTCCGCGATCTTCCTGCCCGCGAGGATGCCGATCACCGCGAGGAGCACGAGTGCGAGCACCACGGAGGAGATGATGAGAAGGAGGTTCGCCCAGTCGAATTCGCCCGCCGTGCTCTCGTCCGCCGTGTTGTCGGAGGAGGTGCTGTCGTCGTCCGTCTCGTCGGGGGTCACCGTCTGTTCCGCCGCCGAGTAGTCGATGAACTTGGAGACGGAGGGCACGCCGTTCGGCAGGTTGCCTTCGAGATCCTCACAGGCGAGGTAGACGATCTTCTCTTCCTGTCCGGACTGCTTGTAGGAAGCCCAGCGGTTTGTCTCGTCGACGGTCCCGTCATACCGCACATAGTCGGCGGAATCGTAGAAGGTGAAGGTGTAGTAGAGGGCGTGCTCCGCTTTGAGGCGCTTTTCCTCCGCCGTGCTGTCCACGACGTTGTCATCGGCCGCCTCGAGGAGCTCTTTCGCCTCGTCGAGATAGCCGTTCCCGTCTCCGCCGAAGGTGGAGCTTGCGTCCGCCGAACGGTAGTCGTCGAAGAACACATAGCCGTTTGCCTTGAAGCCCGCCGTCTTGTCGTCGCGCGCGCCCGCCCATACTTCCACACGGTACTCCTTGTCGGTGTTGCCCGTGCGGAGGAAGAAGGAGACGGTCACCCAGCCGCTTGCCTTGTCGCCGTCCACTTCGATCACAGTCTCATAGGCGGAGAGATCGGCGGGGGCGGTGTAGCGCTTGGGGGTCTCCGCGGGGAAGTCGTACACGCGGGTGGAATACTTCGCGTCGCCTTCCTTCGAGTCGTCGTAGTAGGCGTAGTATTCGACCGCATCGCCGTTCTTCTTGCCGTAGAACACCTCTTCGCCCTTGCTTGTGGCGAGGTTGCCCTTGTCGTTCACCTCGTAATTCGCGAGGTTCGCATAGTATTTTCCGTCCGTTGAGCCCTTCTTCAGATAGAGCCCGTTGGTCTGGAGCTCGTAGAGGATGCCCGTCTCGGCGTTCGTTTCGTCGTAGTCCTCCGCCGAGGGATCGCTCCCGCAGAGGTTTCCGTCGTCGTCATACCAATAGGTGGACGCGGGCACGGAGGGGGTGAGACGGCCGTTATACCCCTTCTTCACGTCGGAGGTGTCGATGAGATAGAGATACGCCTTCTGCCCCGCGGAGACCTTCATCCGCACCGAGATGCGGCGGGTGGAGTTCGCGGAGAGGGTCTCGCTCGTGCGGTAGTAGCCGACGGAGGCGGTGTCCGCACCCGAATCGTTGAGGAGTACGAGGGGCTGCCGCGCGACGTAGTTGCCGTCTTTGAACGCCGCCTGCCACCAGGCCTCGTTCTCGCCGCTTGCGCTCGTGAGCGTGTCGAACGCCGTCTTCCAGTTATCTTCCGACGCGGAGTAGGCCTTCGCGTATTCGGAGGAGAGGAGGCCCGAGTAGATCTTCTTCGCCTCGAGCGCGGCGCCCGTCACGTCCTGCCCTTCGGGGTCGATGGCGCGGCTGTCCGCCGTGATGAGGGAGAAGTTCACGGGATGGGCGAGTTCTTTCTCGATGTCGCGCACGATGCCCGCGTCGTCGAATTTCACGGAGCCCGCCGTCTCCTCGGAGAGGGAGAAGCTCTTCGCGCGGTCGCCCGTCGTCACATAGCCGTATTCGCTCTTGTCGAGGGTGCGGGTACGGAAGCCCGTGAACGCCGCCCAGCCCTCGCCGTAGCTCGAAGCCGTGGAGGAGGCGATGGCGGTGGAGATGGGGCCGTAGGTGAGCTCGATGGTGAAGGAGCGGGCCTCCTCCGTCTCATTGGCGATGAAGAAGGTGCACGGCACCCAGCCGTTGTAGATGTCTTTGCGGTCCTCGTCGATGTCGACGGTCGCGATCGCGGTCGAGTCGAAGGAGGAGATGAGGGCGGAGCTGTCGGGATCGTCCGCATCCGCGATCTTCGCGCCCGCGCCGCTTCTGCCGCTGCGCATCTCGCTCGTCTTCACGAAGAAGGTGAAGAGGAGGTATTCGTCGGGCTGAAGGGTGAAGCTGTCCGAGCTTCCGCCCTCGAGTTTGGCGGTGTACGCGGCGCCGTTCGCCGAGAGGAGCATGACGACCTGGTCGCCGTCCGCCCATTCGCCGAGAGGGGACTTGTCCGCGAAGTGATCCTTGTAGATGTTCGTGAGATACTTATTGGCCGTCTGCGACTTGATCTCGCCGAGGGTCGTGAGTTTGCCGATGTTGGTGTCTTCCCCCGCGGGTTCGCGGTTGTCCGCCGCAAAGCCCTTGCGCTCGCTCGTCCAGCCGTCCTCATCCGCCGTGAGCCCGACGGTCACTTTCGCGTTCCCGCTGTCCGCTTCGGAGAGGGTGAGCTCGTCCTCCGTGCCGTTTTCGAGCATGTCGACGGCGTAGAGGTCGTAGGGGTCCTTCGTTGCGTCGAAGAGGAGATCTTCGGGGAGATGGTCGTCGAGGGCGAGAACTTCCTTCACCGTCCCAGAAACGCTTTCCTTTTCGGTGTCGTATTCGGCGCTCTTGAGGATGGTGCATTCGAGATCGTCGAAGAAGGCGTAGCCGTTCACCATCTCGATGCGGTTGTCGCTCGAGCCCTGCCCGAGCCCGAGTTTTACGCGGAAGGTGCTCGTCGCGTAGGTGTTGCCGCGCACGAGGATCTCATACTTGCGCCAGCCGTTGTTTTCCTCGTCCGCTTCCCCCGTCACGATGTTCTTGATCTGGACTTCGGAGGAATTGGTGCCGACGGTCGCGGTGAGGGAGATATAGGCGCCCGCGTTGTAGGTCACGGGGATGTCCTTTCCCTCCTCGGCGGAATCGCCGTAGTGGAAGAGCGCCTCGGTGCGCACCCAGAGGGAGAGCTTCGCCGCGGTGCCTGCGCCGAGGGTGTAGGTGGAGCTCATCTGGTAGGACTGCGCCGTGCCGAGCACGTTCTCGGAGGTGCGTTGGTTGTGGATCATGAGGACGCCCTTGTCGTCGTCCGAGGCTTCGGGGTGGAGCTTCAGTTCGCTCCCGACCTCGGCCGCGAGGTTTTCCACGTCCTCATAGTCGATGGAGTAGCTGTATTTGTCGAAGAGTTTCTTCTCGGCGGATTTGGCGGAGAGGTCGTCGATCTCGTCCTTGAATTCGTCGTAGAACTTGAGGCGGTCGTAAACGGTGACCTCCTCCTTCTCGAAATTCTCGTATGCGTCCTTTACGGAAGTGAACTTGTATCCCGAGGTGGTGAGTTCCTTCCATTCGTCCTTCACGACGATCCCCGAGCGGGTGTCGGAAGTGGGGGAACCCTGCTGGAACGACCAGCTCGTGGGGGAGGAGATGAGGGTGCGCTTGTCCTCAAAGTCCTGCACCATCTCGTTGCCGTAGAACTCGAAGTTGCCGTTTTTGAGAATCTGCGTATCGGTCGGCACGGCGGGCGTGTCTTCCTCGTCGCTGTCCGTCTGTTCGGACGCCCCGCACGCGGCGAACACGCCGAGGGAGAGGGACGCCGCGAGCAGCGCGGAGAGCGCGGTCAGCGCACGCTTTCTTCTCTTTTCGCTCTTAAAAAAATCAGACATATCACACCTGTTATGCGGAGGAGACCCTCCGCTCCTTTTTTCGGTAGCTCTATCTATTTTAATATAAAACGTCTTGCGACGCAAGCAATTCCGCATGAAAACCCGAAAAAAAGCAAATTTTTTTCCGCGTTTTCACAAACTGTTTGCCGTGAAGAAGATATTCTCCCTGCTTTTTGCGGGCGGGGCGGCGGGCGCGGTGAACGGGCTGTTCGGCGGCGGAGGGGGCATGATCGCCCTCCCCGCCCTCGAGCGGGCGGGCTACCCCGTCCGCGCCGCCCATGCGACGGCGCTCGCCGTCGTCCTCCCCGCCTCCCTCGTAAGCGCCGCCGTCTACTTTTTCGGCGGGGTCCCGCTCGCGGTTTTGCTCCCCGTCTCCCTCGGCGTGACGGCGGGCGGGCTGCTCGGGGCCGCCCTCCTGCCCCGTCTCCGCGAGGGGCTGCTCTCCGTTCTCTTTTCCCTCCTCATGTTCGCCGCGGGGATAAGGATGCTGCTGCCGTGAGTTTCCTCATCCTCCTCCTTTTGGGGGTGTGCGGCGGGGCGCTCGGCGGGATGGGCATGGGCGGCGGGACCCTCCTCATCCCCCTCCTCACCCTCGCCGGCGTACCGCAGAAACTCGCGCAGGCCCTCAATCTCCTCTCCTTCCTCCCCATGTCGGCGGCGGCGCTCGCCGTGCACGCAAAAAACGGGCTCCTCAAAAAGGACGCTCTCCTCCCGCTCGCCCTGCCCGCGGCCCTCTTTTCCGCCCTCTTTGCCCTCCTCGCCGCCTTTCTGCCCGCCCGCGCGCTCCGCACGGGGTTCGCCGTCTTCCTCCTTTTCCTGTCCCTTGCCCGCATCCGCTCCTTCCTCCGCGGGGGAGAAAAGGGGAGAGCGGCGCAAAAAAAGTAAAAAAGAGGCGAAATATTTTTCAAAAGGGTATGGACAAACCGACTTTCTTATGTTAAAATAGGGAAAACTTATAGTAGGGAAGTTTCGGGTGTTGCCCGCTGAAGTAGAAATCTATCATCCTTAAGGACGGGACAGAATGGAAAAGATCGGCATCATCGACCTCGGGTCGAATTCGGTGCGCCTCGTGATCGTCAACCTCTTCGCGGAGGGGTATTACATGGTGGAGGACGAGCTCAAAGAGAGCGTCCGCCTCGGCCACGACATGGAGCGCGACGGCTTTCTGAAGCCGCAACGGATCGCCGAGACGATCAAAACTTTGAAGATGTTCAAGCGCCTCTGCGACGCTTCGGGCGTGGAGCGCATCATCGCCGTTGCGACGGCGGCGGTCCGCCGCGCCAAAAACCAGCGCTCTTTCCTCGACGAGATACAGGCGACGGTGGGCGTGAAGGTGGACGTGCTCTCCGAAGAGGAGGAGGCGACCCTCGTCTACCGCGGCGTCATCAACTCGATGGACGTGCCGAAGGGGATCGTGCTCGAGATCGGCGGCGGGAGCACCAAAGTCGTCTACTACAACCGCCGCTGCATCCTCAACTATGCGATCCTGCCCTTCGGCGCCGTCACCCTCACAGACCTCTTTGCGGGGGACGGGCTGCCCGAGGAGCAGACGGCGAAGATCGAGGAGTTCTTCACCGAGCAATTCAAGAAGATCGAGTGGCTCTCCGACGTGGAGCCCGACGCGCAGATGATCGGCGTGGGCGGCTCCTTCCGCAACCTCTACAAGATCAACCGCATCATCCGCAAATACCCTCTCGACACCGTGCACAACTACCAGTTCACGACGGAGGATTTCCGCGCCGTTTACGACATGGTGCGCGTTTTGGACGTGGAAAAGCGCAAGCGGATCCGCGGTCTCTCTCCCGCCCGTGCGGACATCATGCCCGCCGCGCTCGCCATCGTGAAGGCGTTCACCGACTATCTGCACGTCGAGAATTTCATCATCGGCGGCTGCGGCTTGCGGGAGGGGATCATGGTCAACCAGGCGGTGCCCCTCACCGTGGAGCGCCCCATTTCGGATGTGCTCTCCTACTCCCTCAACACCCTCGTGAAGTACTACGGGTGCAACGAGAAGCACGTGGAGCACGTCGTGCACCTCTCCATCCAGCTCTTCAAGCAGCTGCGCGTGCTGCACAAGTTCCCGCGGGTCTATCTGAAAGTTTTGAAGATCGCGGCGAGCCTGCACGACTGCGGCCTCCGGGTGCGGTATTACAACCATCAGAAACACAGCCTCTACATGATCCTCAACAGCGGCATCTATGGGGCGACCCACCGGGAGATCGTGCTCGCGGCGTTCGTCGCGGGGTGCCACAGGAAGGAGGACGTGAACCCCGCCGAGTGGGCGCGGTATAAGGACATCGTCTACGAAGAGGACCTCGACGTCGTGAAGAAGCTCGGGGTGCTCCTACGGATCGCCGAGTGCCTCGACCGCGACGGGCTCGGCATGGTGACGGGGCTCAACTGCGACGTCCTGGGGGATTCCGTCATCATGAAGACGGAGCTCGCGGGGGACGCCGCGCTCGAGATCAGGCAGGCGATGAACGCCGCGCCCGAATTCAAGCGCGCCTTCCGCAAGAACCTCGAGATCCTGTAATGGAACTCATTCTCGCAAGCAATTCCCCGCGCAGGCGGGAACTGCTCGGCGGGATTTGTCCGCGCTTTTCGGTGGAGCCCTCTTTGTTCGAGGAATCGGCAAAGGGGCTCTCCGCGTATGATACCGTCCTCGCCTTCGCGCGGGGCAAGGCGGCGGAGGTCTTCTCCCGCTTTCCCTCGTGCGCCGTGCTCGGCGCGGATACCGTCGTCTCCCTCGAAGGGAAGATCCTCGGAAAGCCGCGCTCCGCGGAGGAGGCGAAGGAGACCCTTTGCGCCCTCTCGGGGAAGAGGCACGAGGTCTACACGGGGATATGCCTTTTGAGCGCGAAAGGGGAGTTTTGCGACGTCGTAAAGACGGCCGTCTTTTTCAATCCCCTCTCCGGGGAGCTCATCGAGAGGTACGTTGCGAGCGGCAAACCGCTCGACAAGGCGGGCGCCTACGGCATACAGGACGGGTACGGCCTCGTTTTGCGGACGGAGGGAAGCTATACGAATGTGGTGGGACTGCCGCTCGAAGAGACGCGGCGGCTCATCGAGAAGCACGGAGGGATCTTATGTTGAAACTTGCGATCGATTTCGGGTCGGCGACGACCAAAATTTACAGGCTGGGGAGCGGCGTGGTCCTCTCGGAGCCCACCTGCGTGGCGGTGCTCAAAGAGACGGGGGAGATCCGCGCATACGGCAGCGAGGCGAAAAAACTGCTCGGGAAGACTTCCGACCAGACGGAGGTCGTCTTCCCCCTCTATGAGGGGCAGATCGTCAACGAGAAGCTCGCGGGCGCCCTCCTCGAATACTTCCTCTCGAAGGTCGTAAAGCGCACCTTCGGCACGGAGGCGCTCTTCTGCGTCTCCTGCGGCTGTCCCGCGGAGGACCGCGAAAAGTACTACCGCGTCGCGAAGGCAGCGGGGCTCAACCGCATCTCCTTCGCGGAGTCTCCCTTCCTTGCCGCCCTCGGGGAGGACGTGCCCCTGTCCGAGTCCAACCCCGTCTTCTGCGTCGACGTCGGGGCGGGGCAGACCTCTGTTGCCGCCTTCTCCCTCGAGGGGATCATCGCCGGGCTCTCGATGAGCGTGGGCGGCCGCAACATGGACGTGCACATCATCGACCATGTGGCGGAAAACTTCAACCTCAAGATCGGCACCCTCTCCGCCGAAAAACTCAAAACGACGGTGGGCAGCCTCATCGAGAGGGACAACCAAAGCATGATCGTGAACGGGAGGGACGTGATCACGGGCAAGCCCCGCTCCGTCTCCCTCTCCTCGGAGAATGTGCTCTTCCCCATCCGCGTCTATGTGGATAAGATCCTCGAATACACCGAGCTGGTGTTGCGGAAACTCCCCGCGGAGGTCTCCGCCGCCGTCTGCAAAAACGGCATTTTCCTCTCGGGCGGCACGGCGGGCCTCGCCGGATTTGCCGACTACGTCGCCGAACGCCTCCAGATGGAGACCCACCTCGCCCGCGACCCGCAGATGGCGGTCGTTCTGGGCGGCGGCAGAGCCCTCGGCGACGCCGCTCTTCTCCGCAGGATCCGCATGGAATGACCCCAAAATAGCGACATGGGGTCGAAAAAACCGCATAAAGCATGAAAAAAGAACAGGGGTGCCTGTTCTTTTTTCATCTCGCCGGGGAGCAAGACCTGCCCCCTTTGAAGGGGGCGGGGCATTTTAACACTTGCCCTCCCCCTGCGTCAGGGGGCGGGGTATTTCAACACTTGCCCTCCCCCTACGCAAGGGGGAGGGGTAGGGGAGGGGGT
>CANREU010000002.1 GCA_947629725.1 uncultured Clostridia bacterium | reverse complement strand
CGCGGCGAAGCTGATCCCCGAAGCGCTCGAAGCCGTTGAGAGCGGAAAATACACCCTCAAAAAACAGGGGGAGGGGCTCGTCTGCAAGAAAGTGCAGCGCACGCAGGTCGACTTTTCGCGACCCGCCCGCGAAGTTTCCGCGCTTGTGCGCGGGCTCTCTTCCGCCCCCGGGAGCTGGGGGACCGTGGGGGGGCTTATCCTGAATTTCTTCTACGCCCTGCCCGCGGAGGGGAGCGGCGAGGCGGGGGAGATCCTCTCCGCCGACCCGAAAACGGGGCTCATCGTCGCATGCGGCGAAGGCGCGGTGCGCATCTCCCTTTTGCAGCCCGCGGGCGGCAAATGTATGACGGATACCGCCTTCCTCAACGGAAGGAAACTTGCCGAGGGGGCGCGTTTTGAACCCGTTCTATGACGCATATAACGTCCTCATGCGGGTGTACCGCGGCGGGGCGCACTTGAAGATCGCCCTCGCAGAGGAGCTTGGCGGGACGGAGAAGGAGGGCCGTGCGGGCACCGTGAAGACGGTTTACGGCGTTCTGGAACATGACGCCTATCTCTCCCTCTGCATCGCAAGTTTTGCGGAGAAGCCGCCGAAGCCCGCGGTGAAGGCCGCTTTGAAGATCGCCCTCTACCACTTCCTCTTTTTGGAAAAGCCGCGCTACATGGTTACGGATACGGCGGTGGACCTCTTGAAACGGGTGGGCAAAGGGGGCGCGGCGGGCTTTGCGAATGCCTTTTTGCGCCGCTTCGACGCCTCCGCCGTGCAACTTCCCGAAGGGGACGAGGGGCTCTCCGTCGAGAGCAACTATCCGCTCTTTGCCGTGAAGGCGCTCCGCGAAACTTACGGCGAACGGGTGAAGGACATCGTTCTCGCGAAAAGCTGTGGCGTCTCCGTCCGCTTTGTCTGCAAGATGGAAAACTACCTCGGGCGGGAGCACACCGACACCCCGTTCGATACCCTCAAAATTTTCAAGAACTTTGTGCGGGGGGAGGGGTACGATCGCGGCGACTACACCTTCCAATCGGTGGGGAGCGTCGCCGTCTGCGACGCCGTGGAGCCCTGCGCAAGGCTCCTCGACGCCTGCGCCGCGCCCGGAGGGAAGTCCGTCCTCCTTGCGGAAAAATGCGGGGAGGTCGTCGCCGAAGAATTGCACCCGCACCGCGTCTCTCTCATCGAGAGCTATGCCCGCCGCATGGGGGCAAAGAATGTGATCGCCGTGCAGGGAGACGGCACGTTTTTCGACCCCATGTGGGCAAAATCGTTCGACGGGGTGCTCTGTGACGTGCCCTGCTCGGGGCTCGGCACCCTCGCCGAAAATCCCGACATTTCCCTCTTCAAGAGGGAGGAGGACCTCCCCGGACTTCGCGAAGTCCAGCTCGCGATCCTCAAAAACTGCGCGCGGTATGTGAGGGACGGCGGCTGCCTTTACTACTCCACCTGCTCCCTCCTTCCGTTCGAGAACGACGGCACCGTCGGGGCGTTTCTGAAAAATGCGGAGGACTTTTCGGCGGAGGAGGTTTCCTCCCCGCTCGCACATGAAAACACGCAATTCGGGCTGCAATTTTTGCCCGACAGGGCATACGGCGCGGGATTTTACGTCGTCAAATTGAGGAAGAAGGCATGAAGAAGGTATTGCAGGATCTCTCCTACGAAGAACTCTGCGCCCTCGTTCTCTCCGCGGGGGAGAAGCCTTTCCGCGCGAAGCAGCTTGCGGAGGGGATCGCGCAGGGCAAAAAACTCTCGGAGATCCCCGTCTCCGCCTCCCTCCGCGCCCGTCTCCTCGGGGAATTCGAGGACGAGCCCGTAAAGATACGGGAGACCTTTGTCTCCCGCGACGGCACGAAGAAGTTCCTCTTTGAACTTGCGGACGGCAACCTCGTTGAGGGGGTCTTCATGCAATATTCCTACGGCAACACACAGTGCGTCTCCACACAGGTCGGCTGCCGCATGGGGTGCAAGTTCTGCGCCTCGACGCTGGGCGGACGGCTCCGCGACCTCACGGCGGGGGAGATTTTGGGACAAATTTTGGCCGTAAACCGCCTTGAGGGCGGGAAGAAGGGGGAGCGCGCCGTGACGAACATCGTCCTCATGGGGAGCGGCGAGCCCTTCGATAACTACGGGAACGTCGTGAAATTCCTGCGCAACCTCACCGCGAAGGAGGGGCTCAACATGAGTGCGCGCAACATCTCCCTCTCCACCTGTGGGCTGGTGCCCGAGATGAGAAAATTCGCGGAGGAGGGGATCCCCCTCAACCTCACCGTCTCCCTCCACGCCACGACGGACGCCGAGCGCGCCCGCACGATGCCGATTGCAAACCGCTATCAAATCGCAGACATCCTCGCGGCATGCGCCTACTATTTCGAGAGGACGGGGCGGCGGTACATCTTCGAGTATTCCCTCATCGAAGGGGAGAATGCGGACGAGGAGCACGCCCTTGCCCTTGCAAAACTTTTGAAGGGGAGGCCCTGCCACGTCAACCTCATCCGCCTCAACGCGGTGAAGGAGCGGGATCTGAAGGGGACGGACGAGCGGACGGCGCAGGCGTTCTTAAAAACGCTCCTCTCGTGCGGCATCTCCGCGACCCTCCGCCGCAGCATGGGGAGCGACATAGGAGGCGCCTGCGGCCAGCTTCGGGCAAGCTATATCGCGGAAAAGGAATAAGAGATTTTATTTATTTTATATTTTTCTTGACATTGGCGCATAATTGTGCTATAATGATGACACAAAAACATAAAATGCTGTGGAGGTGAAAGGTGCCGCAGATCATTCCTATTCGAGATTTAAGAGATACGACAAAGCTCTCGGAGATGTGCAATGCGAGCAATGAGCCGATTTTCGTCACGAAAAACGGCTACGGCGACATGGTTGTTATGAGTATGGCTGCGTATGAACAGAGGCTTGCGCAGGTCGAAATGTATTCCAAAATCATGGAGGGCAAGGTGCAGGCAGACCGCGGAGAGCTTTTAGATGGTCCCGCCACGTTTGCAAAATTGAGAGCGAAGTATGGTAAGTAAATACGACTATAAGCTGACGCCGCTCGCCGAGCAGGAGGTGGATGCGGCTCTTGTTTACATATCGGAAACGCTCTGTAACGGGAAGGCTGCGATCGACCTTTTGGACAAGATCGAAGGTGTAATTGAGACGATTTGCGAATTTCCCTATTCCGCAACCGATTGTAAATCGTTTCTTGTGGCGGATGAAAATATCCGCCATATTATCGTAGGTAACTATGCTTTGATTTACGAGATCAACGAGAACGAAGACAGCATCAACATTCTGCGTTTTTGTTATACGCGTATGGACCTCGGGAAACTGAAATTGTAACGAACGATGAATTTTTCCATGTACGGGGGAGGAAACACCATGAACATCAAAATTGCGCCGAGTATTCTCGCGAGCGATTTTTCCAAAGTCGGCGAGGAAGTAAAGAGGCTCGAAAAGGGCGGTGCGGACTATGTGCATTGCGACGTGATGGACGGCAGTTTTGTCCCGCCCATCACCTTCGGCGCGCAGATGGTGAAGGCGATCCGCCCGCACATCGGGCTGCCCCTCGACTGCCACCTCATGGTGCTCCATCCCGAAACGCATATCGAGGACTTCGCAAAGGCGGGTGCGGACATCATCACCGTGCACGTCGAGGCGTGCAATATCCCCGCGCTGTTCAAAAAGATTGCGGCGTGCGGCGTAAAAAAGAGCGCCGTCATCAACCCCGAAACGCCCGCGGAGAAGCTCTTTCCCGCCGTGGACGAGGGCGCGGATATGCTCCTTCTCATGAGCGTGCACCCCGGCTGGGGCGGGCAGAAATTCATCGGGGAGACCCTCAAAAAGCTCGAAGCCGTCCGCAATTACTGCGTGAAGGCGGGCCGCCCCGAGCTCGACATCGAGGTGGACGGCGGCGTCACCGAGGAGAACGTGAAGGACGTGATCGCGGCGGGGGCGAACGTCATCGTCGCGGGGAGCACCGTCTTTAAGTCCGAAGACATGGCGTCTACGATCGCGAGGCTGCGCGGATGAGGGGCAGCTCGGTCGTCATCCTCCTCAACGCGGGAAACGTTTCCCTCCGAAAAGAACGAGACGGACGGCGAACTCGCCGTGGACAGGGCATTGGAGCTCGGCGCGGTGGGCCTCGTCTTTTACGGCGGCGGAGGCGGGCGGGAGGACCACTTTCTCGGCAATCTCCACCTCCTCTATAAGGCAAAGGCGGCGGGCATAAAGAACATTCTCTTCAAGACGAACGGCGCCGAACTTTCCCTCTGCGGCGAGGGGGAGCACGGATTTTCCTGCAAGAGGGGGCAGACGGTCTCCCTGTTGCCTTTCGGCGGCGGCGTGCATATCATGAAGATGGAGGGGCTCAAGTATGCGGAAGAAAACCTTTTTCTCCGCTACGGCTCCACGCGCGGCATCTCCAATCTCACGACGGGCGAAACCTTTTCGTTCCGCGTGAAGGAGGGGTACGTGCTCGCCGTCATCAATGAGGAGGTCGTATGATCGTCTGTTTTAAGCTCCCGAGGCTGCTCGGCTGCCTTGTGCGGATGTTCTACAAAGGATGAAATATATCGATCTGCATTGCGACGCTCTCACCGCGGAGGGCGTCGCTTCCGTTACGATGGAGAGTTTACGGGCAGGCGGCTGCGCCCTCCAATGCTTTGCGGCGTTCGTGAACGGAGGAAAGGGGGAGGGGTACGCGAGGGCGCTCTCTCTTTGCGACGCGTTCGATGAGATGTGCGCGCGGGAGGGATTTTCGCGGCTCCCGCGCACGGACGGCGGGGTGTGCGCCGTACTCACCGTTGAGGGCGGGGAGGCAATCGAGGGGGACCTTGAAAAGCTCGAAGCGCTCTCCCGCCGCGGCGTGAAGATCTTCGGGCTCACGTGGAATTATCCGAACGAGATAGGGGAGTGCGCAACCCCCCACCCTACCCTCCCCCCTTATAAAGGGGGGAGGCAAGAGGGGAGAGCGGCGTGCGGTGGGGAAGCGCATCTCCATTCTCGCCGCCCCCTTTTACCGCGTCATCCTGAGGAAGCATTGCGACCGAAGGATCCCGAAGTACGAAGTCCAACCCCCACCCCTTCAAAGGGGGCAGGTATGATGCAGCGCGATCCTAATTCTCGCCGCGTCCTTTGCGGCGGTGAGGGGGTGTCGTTCGGTCTCACCCCCTTCGGGCGGGAGTGCGTCGCGCGCATGTGCGAACTCAACATGCTCCCCGACGTCTCCCACGGCAGCGACGCCCTCTTAAGAGAGGTCGCCGCCGTCTGCAAAGAAAAAGGCGCGCCCTTCGTCGCGAGCCACTCCAACGCCCGCGCCGTCTATTTCCACCCCCGCAACCTCACGGACGAGGGGATCCGCCTCATCGCGGAGAGCGGCGGGGTCGTCGGTCTCAATTTTTACGACGGCTTTTTGTCGGACGACAAGACCTCCGCTGGGCAGAAAGCCGCTCTTTTCTCCCACGCGCGGCACATCCTTAAAAGGGGAGGGGAGGACGTCTTGGCGCTCGGCACCGATTTCGACGGCGCGCCTCCGAGCCCCTATGTCGGGGACCCTTCCGCCATGCCCCGCTTTCTTTCCGGCCTCGAAAAGACGTTCGGCGCCCGCATTGCGGAGAAGATCGCCTTCAAAAACGCCGCCCGTGTTTTGGGCGCACAGTGAAAGCCTTCCCCCCGAGGGGGGAAGGTGTCCCCGTAGGGGACGGATGAGGGGCGTATACAAAAAGGTGCGGTTTTCGAATAATTTTGAAAAAGACTTGTAATTTTCCCCGCGGCGTGATATACTGATTGCGTCACACAAGTTTATATTTCGGCGTATTGGGAACACAATCAAGGGCATTGTGTATCTCTTTTTCCCGTATGCCAAAATATTCGGAAAAACTTGTGTGACAACAATCGGAGATACCAACGCAGTGTGTCTTCGGTTGAAGGCACACTTTTTTTGTGCCCTTTTTACTGCGAAAAAATTTTTTTCGGAGGTAACACATGAAGCACAACTTGGTACTCGGACTGCTCGCGTTCTCGGCGGCAACGGCGGCAGTCTTCGGGATCGCCGCCTGCAAAAAGAAGGAGCCCTCGCCCCCGCCGCACGAGCACTCCTATTCGGAAACTTGGAGCTCGGACGACGCCTCCCACTGGCACGCGTCGACCTGCGGGCATGAGGACGCGGTGAGCGGCAAGGCGGCGCACGATTACGTGAACGGCGTCTGCGGCACCTGCAACCACGTGCACGAAAACCACACCTTCGAGGGGACGACCTGCACGGTCTGCGGCTACACGCTTCCGTCGTCGAAGTTGCAATACGAAGAAGTGCTCGGCGAGGACGGCGAGACGGTGACGGGGTATTCCGTGGTCGGCTGGGGCGAGAGCGAGACGGACAGGACCAATCTCGTCATCCCCGCCGAATACAGCGGAAAGCCCGTCGTCTCGGTCGGCGAACAGGCATTTTACGTGGCGGAGGGCGACGAGACGCTCACCGCCGTATTCCTCCCCGAGTCGGTGAAGGAGTTGGGCGAGTATTGCTTCTACGGCTGCTCGGCACTCACGAAGATCAACCTCGAACATCTTGAAAATTTGCAGAAGGGCGCCCTCCGCGAATGCACGGCGCTTGAGAGCGCGGAGCTTGGGTATCTCAAAACGGTGGGGAAGTATCCGTTCTACGGCTGCACGTCCCTCAAATATGTGCGGATCGAGGGCGCGGAAAACTTTGAAACCGAGTTCTTGCGCTACTGCCCCGCGCTCGAGCGGGCGGAATTCGGCGACGGGGTGGAGAGCCTTCCGAAGAATACTTTCTACGATTCGGACGCCGTGCGGGAGCTCTCCCTCGGCAAGGCGTTCTCGCAGGAAGTGACGTCGGACACCTTCCCCGCAGGGCTTGAATCCATCGAGGTGAGCGCGGAAAATGCGACCTATTCCACCGAGGGCGGCATTCTCTATAATAAGGATAAGACGGAGCTCTTGTATGTGCCGAAGTATCTCAAAGGGCGGGTCGTGATCGCCGACGGCGTAAAGAAGATCGGATACGGATACACCTATTTTTGGGAGCATCCCTTCATCACCTCCGTTACGATCCCCGCGAGCGTCGAAAGCATTGCGAGCGGCTCTATCGAAAGTACTTTCCGAGACAGCAACCGGATCGCGGAGATATACAACCTCTCGCAGATCGAGTTCGTCAATCTGGAGGACGACTTCGGGCTTGCGGAGACGACCGTGATCCATAAGTCGCTCTCCGAGAAGAGCGTCGTGACCGACCCCGACAAGGACGGCTTCGTGTGGCGCACCGATACGGACGCTCTGCACGCCTATTTCGGGGAGGAAACGCAGCTTACGCTTCCCGGCGGGCACGACGGGAAGCCCTATGCGGTCGGCGCATACGCCTTTTACGAGAGCACGCTCGAGAAGGTGACGGTCCCTTCGGGCGTCACCGCGCTCGGGCAATATTGCTTCGGGTACAGCAGCTCGCTCTCCGAAGTCGCGATCGCCGAGGGTACGGAGGAGATCGGCTCGGGAGCCTTCTATTCCTGCAGCGCGCTTTCGAGGATCTCGATCCCGAAGAGCGTGAAGACGATCGGTACAGGCGCATTCTTTGCGTTCATGGGGAGCAGTTCGCTCGAACGCGTCGATTATGCGGGGACGGTCTCCGAATGGGCGGCGATCGAATTCGGCAACAGCTATGCGAACATTTTCAAAACTCCGCTCCGCGAGACGCCCGCCGCGCTCTATCTCGGCGACGGTTCTCCCTTGCCCGAAACGATCGTGATCGAGGGGATCGAAAAGGTCGGGATGAGCGCCTTCAACGGCGCGCCCATCAAGGCGGTCGTGCTCGGCAAGGGCGTGAAGAATGTGGGACAGGACGCGTTCATGAACTGCGAGAATTTGACGCAGGTCGTGATAGGGAAGGATGTCACCTATTTCGCCCACGCGTTTTCCTCGTCTTTGAAGACCTTCTTCTACGAGGGCGATAAAGAGACTTGGGCGACGCTCAACGACGGCAGCGGGGGAAGCAGCGCGCTCAAGAGTGCAACCGTTTCCTACTTCTCCGCAGAGGCTCCTTCGGAGGAGCAGTGGGGGCAGAGCGCCAATTGGTGGCGCTACGGCATAGACGGTTTCGCAGAGCCGTGGACAAAGGAGTAAGCAGCAAAAAGCGCCGCGGCAATTGCCGCGGCGTTATTGGGAAAGGCGACCCCTCTCCCTACCCCCCCTCCCCGACAGCGAGGAGGGAGGTAGGGAGAGGAACAGCGTGGAGAGAACGGATAGCGGGCGGTAGAGGAGAGAGAAACAACGGTTTTCGAATAATTTTGAAAAAGACTTGTAATTTTCTTTGTAGTGTGGTATACTTGTCTCGTCACACAAACTGTATAGCTTATTGAGTAGGGACGCAAACTGGGCTTTGCGTATCTCTTTATTTCCTATACTCAATAAGTGGTTGGAAGTTTGTGTGACAACAATCGGAGATACCAACGCAGTGTGTCTTCGGTTGAAGGCACACTTTTTTGTGTCCTTTTTACTGCGAAAAAACTTTTTTCGGAGGTAACATATGAAGCACAAGTTTTTTCAGAACCTCAGTCTGTTTTGCATGGTCGTCATGGTGGCGTCGTTGCTGCTTACGGGCTGCTTCGGGTTGGAGGAAGGGGATAAGGAGTACACGATTCAATACTCTGATGACGCGGGAATACACCTTATAACGGTGAAAAAGGGTTCGCCCTACTCATTAGAGAGCATTCCGTATCGGTTTGGCTATGAGTTTTTAGGGCTGTTTAGCGCGCAGACCGACGGAACGCAGTATGTCGGCGCGGACGGCGCTTCGCTCTCTACCTATAATGAAAAGAAAAATATCGTGCTCTTCCCGCACTTCAAGCCTATAGATTATACGGTTGTTCTCGATTATGGCGACGCGACGGTGACAGGGGATCGTTCGTTCACCGTTCCTTACAACACCGAGCTCCCTGAACTTCCTCACGATCTCACGCTCGTGCATAGTGTTTTCAAGGGTTGGTATACGGAGGCGGACGGGAACGGAACGCAGATTTCCGACAAATACGGAAATCTCCCTGTCGTCTCTGTTTTGAACGAAAGCAACTTCAAACTGAACGAGACGAAACGCGTCATTTTGTATGCGGCTTTTGACCTTCAAACATACGCCGTCACGTTCCATTTTGACGGAGACCTTCCGACCGAAACAGTGCAAGTTCCTTACGGCACACCAATTGATAAAGTCGTCCCCAAGACAAGGAACAACAAAAAACAGGCAGGACTTGTTTGGACGAGGGACGCGGATGGAGCAAATGAATTTCACGGTGAAGTGACGGGGGCGATGGAGTTATATGTAAAAGAATGGGCACCCGTCATCGAATTGAACGGCGCGGACATTCCGCCCATCGTTGCCCGTGCGGGGTCTTCCGTCATCTTACCAGAGCCTACAAAGCCTCTTGCGAAATTTTTGCGGTGGGAGACGGCAGATGGGGAAACGGCGAGCTATTCCGCAATGCCCGCGGAGAGCGTTACGCTCAATGCGGTATGGCAGGGAAAGATCGAATTTGACGAAAACGGCGGTACGGGCGTCACCGATATTTCCAAAGCGGCAGGGGAGAGCGTAAACCTTCCCGCGCCCGAGAAGGAAGGCTATATCTTTGCAGGTTGGTACACGGCGGACAAGGAGCTGTATACTGCTACGAAAATGCCCTCCGAGGGGATCGCCTTGAAGGCAGGGTGGTATAAGAAGAGCGAAAAAAGTATTACTTTGATCGACAACAATGTAAGTAGCGCATATGCCTCGGATAGCGATTCACTAACGGAGTCGAAAAGCATTTCCATTGATTTGTCAAACTACATTAAGAATATCGGCGAGCAAGGAATAAAAATTTCTTTCTCGATCCATTTCATGTGGGGAAGCGGGAACGAAAGCTATAGTGGGACCGGGCAGATAGCGTTGTATGAAGGAAATGAACGCAATTCCGATTTTTGCCTTGCCTCAAAGCAGCTGTCTCATTCGAGAGATCTAAAATATTGGATCGTGGAGAATTTGGACGGTACGGGCGTTATCCATAAGAAAAAACTTACGCTATATTACGCTGGTTCAAGCAAAGGCGGTCCCTTTAACTTAACGTCCAATATTAAATTTTTTGATATGGGAATAAATATAACCTATCCCGATACGACATACCTTTATTTATAATGTTACGGGAGGGAAGGCGCTCCCGTGGACAAAGGAGTAAGCAGCAAAAAAGCGCCGCGGCAATTGCCGCGGCGCTCTTCCTTTTCCTATTAAACTCTTTCGACTTTGTCGCTCTTGAGGCAGCGCGCGCAGACGTAATCGGTCGTCACCTTGCCGTCCTTCTTATAGGTGACCTTCTGCACGTTCGCCGCGAACGTTCTCTTCGTCTTGCGGTGGGAGTGGCTCACGTTGTTCCCCGCGACCTGACCTTTTCCGCAGATACTGCATACTCTCGACATATTTCTACCTCCGCTCGGATCGTTGCGTAATTTTTTCCGCGCGGAATGCCCGCACGATTTCAACACGCCTATGATACCACGTTATTTGCGAAAAAGCAATTAAAAACCGCGTCTTTTTTGAAAATTTTCTCGAATGCGGGAATTTTTTTAGAATAATGCTTGCAAAAATCTCCGCAATGGAGTAGAATAAGGGATAAGAAGCAGGGGGCGGTTATGTCGGTCAGCACAAGCAACGCTTACGGCAAAATTTCCATATCCGACATTGCGATCGCGAAAGTCGCGTCGCAAGCTGCGGTGGAACACTACGGTATCGTGGATACCGTAGCGCGCCGTTTTACCGAAACGATCGCCGAGCTTCTGAAAAAAGACGCGGGAGGCAAGGGCGTCCGTGTGACGACCCAGGGCAACCGTATTTATATCGACGTTTACGTCCTCATCAAATACGGCGTCTCCATCGAAGCGGTCGCGGAATCCTTGAAGGAAGCGATCAAGTATAAGGTCGAACGTTTCACGGGCATGATCGTCGACACCGTGAACGTCAACGTGATGGGCCTCAAATTGTAACTTCGTCTCCGCGTTTTTTCATTCTTATCCATAGGGAGCGATCATGCAAAAAACGATAAATTGCGCCACCTTCCGAAAGATGGTGCTCACGGGCGCGAAACTGCTCGAAAGCAACCGGGCAAAGGTAGACGCGTTGAACGTCTTCCCCGTGCCCGACGGAGATACCGGTACGAATATGTCGCTGACCATCCAGTCGGCGGTGAAGGAGCTCTCTTCCAACGCCTCGGGAAGTTTCCGCGAGGTGTGCGACAGCGTCTCGAAGGGGGCCCTTAAGGGCGCGCGGGGAAACTCGGGCGTCATTTTATCGCAAATTTTCCGCGGCATGTGCACCGTCTTGCGGGACGGAAAGCCCGAAGTCGACACGAAAACCTTCGCAAAGGCGCTCGAACAGGGCACGAAAGTCGCCTATAACGCCGTTGCGATCCCCAAAGAGGGCACCATTCTCACCGTCGTCCGCATGATGAGCGAATACGCGGTGAAGATCGCGGGCAAGCACCGCGACTTCGAGACCTTCCTGCCCGCCGTCATCGCGGAGGGAGACAAGGCGCTCGCGAAGACCCCCGAACTCCTCCCCGTTCTGAAGAAGGCGGGCGTGGTGGACTCGGGCGGCGTGGGGCTCATGACCATCATGCGCGGTTTCGAGGCCGCCATCATGGGGGACGAGGACGTCGCCGACGTGCAGACGGACGCCTCCGCCGTCTCTATGGACGACGACTTCGGCGACAATTCCGACATCATCAACATGGACCTCGGCGAGATTCAATTCGCCTACTGCACCGAATTTTTCGTCATCAATCTGAAAAAGAGCACGACCCTTGCGGACATCGATAAATTGCGCGAGAACCTCATGGGGATCGGCGACTCCGTCATCTGCATCGGCGACCTCGAGATGATCAAGGTGCACGTGCACACCAACTGCCCGGGCGTCGCCCTCACCTACGCTCTGGAGCTCGGCGAGCTCGACCGTCCCAAGATCGAGAACATGCTCGAGCAGAACCGCGCCCTCCGCGCAAAGAGGGAGGCGGAAAAGAAGGAGCAGGGGATGCTCGCCATCTGCGCGGGGCAGGGCATTTCGGATATTTTCAAGGACCTCTTCGTCGACCGCGTGATCGAGGGCGGGCAGACGATGAACCCTTCCGCCTCCGACATCGCGACCGCCGTGCAGAAAGTGAACGCGGATAACGTCTTTGTGTTCCCCAACAACAAAAACATCATTCTCGCCGCCGAACAGGCGAAGGCGCTCGTGGAGAACCGCACCATTCACGTCATTCCCACGAAGAACGTCCCGCAGGGCTTTGCGGCGGCGCTTGCTTTCTCGCCCGACGCTTCGGCGGAGGAGAACAAGACCAACATGATCCACGCCCTCGACAACGTGAAGGCGGGGCAGGTGACCCACGCCGTCCGCACGACTAACGTGAACGGCTTCTCCATCAAGGAGGGGGACATCATCGGGCTCGACGACAAGAAGATCCTCGCCAAGAGCAACTCCGTGGACGAGACCGTTCTGAAGCTCCTCGACAAGCTCAAGGAGGACTACCACGAGGTGATCACACTCTACTACGGGGCGGACGTGAAGGAGGAGGACGCGAAGGCGCTCGCGGCAAAGGTCGCCGAGGCCTTCCCCGACTGCGACGTCGACTACCACTTCGGCGGGCAGCCCGTCTACTACTACCTGCTCTCGCTGGAGTAAAAACATACGGAACGAAAGAGCGGGCAACCGCTCTTTTCTTTATCCGCGCCGCCCTCGGCGTCATTCAAAAAACCGAAAGAAAATATTTGTAAATTCAAGAAAATGAAAATCACCGATCTGCGCTTCGTCACCGAGAAGCGGGCGAAGGAATTCGCGAAACTGAATATCCGCGAGAGCGGGGATCTCGTCCGCTTCTTCCCGCGCGCCTATCTCGACATGACAAGCCGTGTCTCGGTCTTTTCGGTGCCCGACGGGGAGACGGCGCTCTTTGCCGCCCGCCTTATCGGCGCGGAGCCCGTGCGCCGCAAGGGCAACCTCAAAATTTTGCGCGCCTGGCTCGAGCAGGACGGCGAGGCGTTCCCCGCCGTTTGGTTCAACATGCCCTACCTCGCCTCCCGCATGAAGGAGGGGGTGTACCTCTTCTACGGGCGGGTCCAGAACCGTATCGGGCAGTTCTCCGTCGTCAATCCCACCTTCGAGCCGATCGAAAAAAACAACCGCCTGAAGGGGCTCGTGCCCGTCTACCCCTTGAAGGGGGCTCTCACCCAAAGGGCGGTGCGGGAGGCGGTCTCCTCCGCCCTGAAAGTTGAAAAATTCGAGTCGGCGATCCCGCCCGTCCTCCGCGAGAAATACAGGCTTTCCGACCTCAAAACGGCGTATTTTGCCGTCCACAACCCCCAAAATCAGGGGGAAATGTACGCCGCGGCCGAGCGGATCGCCCTCGAGGAGTACTTCACCCTCGTCTCCGCCTTCAAGCTCGTGAAGGGGGATAAGCGGGAGATGCGCCGCAGGATCTACTCGGTCACCGAGCGGGACGTCGCCGCCTTCGAGAGGCGGTTCCCCTTCGCGTTCACGGCGGGCCAGCAGGGGGCGGTGCGGGCCATTTACGACGCCGTGACTTCCCCCGAGCGCATGAACAGGCTCCTTCAGGGGGACGTCGGCAGCGGCAAGACGGCGGTCGCCCTCACGGGCATCTTCATGGCGATAAAAAGCGGCTATCAGGCGGTGTACCTTTCGCCGACCGAAGTCCTCGCCGAGCAGAACTTTTTGCTCCTTCAAAAGATGTTCCCCGACTACCGCGTGGGGTACCTCGCAGGGTCCTCTTCCGCCTCCGAAAAGAGGGAAGTGAAGCGGGCGCTCGCGGCGGGGGAGATCGACGTTTTGTGCGGCACTCACGCCGTTTTGCAGGGGGACGTCCGCTTCCGCGAACTCGCCTTCTGCGTGTGCGACGAGCAGCACCGTTTCGGGGTCGCGCAGCGTAATACATTGAGTGAAAAAGGAGACGCTCCCGACGTTTTGGTGATGTCGGCGACCCCCATTCCGCGCACCCTTTCCCTGATCTTTTACGGCGATCTCGACGTGACGACCATCCCCGATAAGCCGAAGGAGAGGCAGGAGATCGCGACCTCCGTCGTGCCCGCCTTCAAGTACGACGCCATGCTCCAATATGTGCGCGGCGAGACCAAGAAGGGGAAGCAGGCGTACTTCGTCTGCGCCAAGATAGACGACGATGAGGGGGAGGTCGTCTCCGTCACCGCCCTCTACGACGAGCTTCGGCAAAAGCTCCCCGACGTCCGCTTCGCCCTCCTCCACGGCAGGATGAAGGAGAGGGAGAAGACGGAGGTGATGACGGCGTTCAAACGGGGGGACTACGACTGCCTCGTCTCCACCACCGTCATCGAGGTGGGGGTGGACGTGCCCGCCGCGACCATCATGGTCGTGATGAACGCCGAGCGTTTCGGCCTCTCGCAGCTCCACCAGCTCCGCGGAAGGGTGGGGCGGGGGAGCGACAAGAGCTGGTGCTTCCTCTTCATGGGCGCGGAGAGCGACGTCGCGCGCGAGAGACTAAATATTTTGAAAAACACTTCCGACGGCTTCGAGCTCGCCGAAAAGGACTTGGAATTGCGGGGAGGCGGCGACTTCTTCGGCACCCGCCAGAGCGGCAAATTCTTATCGGATATTAAAAATTTGCGCTACTCCGCCGAGGTCATTTTTAAGGCGAAAAAGCTCGTGGACGAAGCGTTTGCCTCGGGGATCGGCGAGGACCTCCGCGCCGCCGCGATGGCAAAGTACGAGAGCTTGAAGGACGTCGTGATGAATTGAAAAGGCGGGCCGCCACGTCATCCCGAGCCGCCCCGCCCACCCCCCTTGCCTTCCCCCCGTCGGGGGGAAGGCAAGGGGGTTATTCCCTCATACCGACGCCGCGCTCTTTGCGGCGGAGTGTATCTTACAGTACTGCGAAAAGGCAAGATTCACTCGGTCGCTGCGCTCCCTCGGAATGAGGGGGATACAGAGGAAGGAGCGTGTACCTTGTCCAAAAAATAAAAAATCCGCCGACCGCATTTGCGGTCGGCGGCGTCGTAACAAACGTCAAAGAACGCCGCTTGCGATGATGCACACGCTGAGGAACAGGAAGAGGAGCATCGTTCCCGCAAGCGCGATCGCGGCGATCGCAAAGGCCCGATCTTTTCCCGTCTCTCCGCGGATAAGCACGGCGATCCCGAGGCAGATGGCAGTGAGCGCGGGCAGGATCGTCGTCGCACCGATCATGTAGAGCAGGATCGCAGACCCCGTGAACGCGTAGAAGAAGGAGCCGAAAATAATTCCCGTCACAAACGCGAAGACGGCAAGAAAGAGGGCAATTGCGCCGAGAGGGGACGGTTGTTCGCTCACGGGCGCAGGCCTGCGGACGGTGTGCTTTCCGTCCGTCGGCGTGCCACAGTCGGGACACATCAGGGCTTCGTCCGCGAGTTCTTTTCCGCAATGTTTACAGTACATACTTTTTCCTCCGTATCAAATTTTCCCCCATTCTATCACAAGTATTCTTGTAAGTCAATTATTTTACAATTATAGTTGTAAAATTTCCATGTGGACAATCGGTTTTCGGAAAATTTGAAGGCGCTTCGGAAGGACCGCGGGCTCTCGCAGGGGAGGCTTGCGGAGGCGGTGGGGGTCACCCAGCAGTGCGTGAGCGAGTGGGAGCGGGCGAAGATCGAGCCGACCCTCTCGTACCTATGGAAACTTGCCGATCTTTTCGGCGTGAGTATCGACCTTCTCTGCGGGAGGGAGGAGTGGTGAAAGCCGCCCGTGCGCGTCATGCGCACGGGCGGCGTAATAGAATAGATGCCAACATAAAGAAAGAAGCGATTTTATGGCAATTTAATTTATTTCCGGCATAATCATAAAGTTATCTATACTTGAATAGCAATTTTCAAACGTATCGTATGACCAATATGGCTTAATCACGAATGCACTACTTACAGTAGAATTTGCCTGAACTATAATATAGTGTGAATTAAAACCTATAAGTCTATCATCTGCCTTACTTTTTACATTAACAGAACAAAAAATCGTTACTTTTTCCTTTTTTGGATTTTTGACGGTAACAGTTACTACAGCAACCTTGTTGTCGAGGTTTCCATCCGCGTCAACACCGAATTCTGTTTTTGTGATTCCATATTCAATTTTCGGTTGATTGCACATGATGACGCTGAAAATTATAATAAACAAAACAAGGACACTTATAATAATAGCGGTCCATTTAATGATTTGTTTGCCGACGTCCTTTCCTTGCTCCATATTCTTTTGTGTATCCGCTTGTCTTTCTTCAGGCTTTTCGTCCATATTGCTCCTCGTATATTCTCTTTTTATCACACGGTGCGCCGACGATACAAAAAGATAGAAATAGTATTATAATATTTTTTATACAGATAGTCAAGCAAACACAATGGCGAGCAGGGTGAGGATGGAAGCGGCCGCCGCGCCGTAAGCCATGAGGAGGGCCGTCAAGAGGAGCGCAAAGGCAACCAAGAGCGCGACGGCGAGCATCCCCGCCGAGGAGACGGCAACGCCCGCCACGGCGAGCCCGATGGGCGCCTTTGCCCTGCGGAGTTTTACGAGCGCGGCAACGGTTAAGCCAAACCCCGTCACAACGCCGCAGGCGGGGAGAAGGGCGAGGACGGTGAAGAGGACGATCATAGCGTCGTTTCGGGAGACCGCTGCGAGCGCGGCAAAGAGGACGAGGAGGGGAAGACAGCACGCGGCGAGGATCAGCCCCGCAAGCGCAAATTTTTTGAATTTTACGGGCGGCGTGCCTGCACCGCTTGCCCCGTCCGTTTCATTCGCGGACGCCGTTTTTGCGCCGTCGGGAGAGGCGGCGCGGGGCTCCCAAAAGTAGTTCGTCTCCAAAGGCAGACCGCAAAAGGGGCAAAAAGGCGCTTCGTCCAAGAGCTTTTTTCCGCAATAGCGGCAGAACATGGCTTTCCTCCCGCGTTCGTACTTCACAAAAAGAATAGCATATTTTCACGCAAAATGCAACCGTAACAAGAACAAAAAGGGGAGGGGAGACGAAAACAGTTGACTTTTCCGCCCGCTGGGTATAGAATAAAGAGGACGAACGTTTCAATACGGGCCTGTTACGGATTCGATTGCAAGCGGATTTCGTCGGACGCACGCCGGAGGCTCGGCTCCGTAAAAACGGAAAAAATTCAAATGCTGATAATAAAAGCAGACGTTCTACCGCTGCTCGTCGGGCTTCGGCTCGCCGCGTAGCACTTGCGGCTTAACAGCGTTAAGCTCCGTCCTGCCCCGAAGGCCTACGGTCGGGGTTTGGGCGTCATTGAGTAGGGAACGTCGCGGGGCGGCTGGCTACCCCCTCCCCGCGATGAATTTCGGAAGCATGCCGTATCAAAGTTTGTCCGCGGACTTTGCTACGGCGAGATCGACCACGGACTAAGCGTGTAGTGTCCACGGATGAACCTTGTAAGACCGCAGTTCAACTCTGCGCAGGTCCACCATGAAAAACTTATCCGAACTTTCGGGTAAGTTTTTTCTATAAATTTCAAAAAAGATATTGACAAATACGGGTCTTATGGTATAATCATACGATTTGCCATGAGGCAAATGGGAGGCATGGGCAAGAAGGAGAACGATAATGTTTCACTATGTAGAGGACAAAGAATTTTTGCACAGGGCACAATCTTATTGTAGCACAATCGTAAAACAGGTTGAGGACGAATGCCGCAGGAACGGACTAAACGGTCAGGTGTTCTTGGTCGGAAGCGGAGCAAGAAACATGGTTACGCAAAATGGAGACGGCCCAATCGATTTTGACTATAATTTGAATGTCTTATCCTGTGATGATTGGGATGACGGAAAAACAATAAAGGAGATCGTGCGCAAAGCATTCAATCGAGTTATGCGTACAAGCAGGCTGCCCGATGTAGAAGATTCAACGGCATCATTGACGACGAAGCCGTTTCATTTTGAGGGAAAGCAAAGAACTGAATTTTCCATTGATCTTGCGATTGTCACAATGAACGATGAAGGGACATGGGAGAGACTGATTCACCAAAAAACGGGGATAGTTGCATTTGATAGATATTATTGGAATAAAGTGCGGAATTCTGCGGAAATACGAAAACGCGCGCGAATATTAAAGCAAGAGGGGCGTTGGAATATTGTTCGAGATAAATACCTAAAAATAAAAAATCAACATTTGCAAAAGAATGACCATCACTCTTCTTTTATATGTTATATCGAAGCGGTGAATGAAGTATATAACAAGGTGTAGAAGATAGACATAGGAGAAAAGAGCACCGCAAATCTTCGGCGGGACGGGGAGCCGTCCCGCCTGCTTTTTCGGGGTTTGAGGCCTTTTGCTTGGGTCATTGCAGCTTAAAATACTTCATGCTGCCTTCCATATTTTTAGGTTCATGTTCGAGCGGGGCTTTACAAAACGGTCTTTTTCTTGTATAATGGATCCGTCAAATGGACGAAATTCACAAAAAGGGGCGTCCCGGATGAGACTTTTGCCCCGTTTTGCGGCGGTCACGGCCGTTGCGCGCGCGGCGGCGGGAACGAAGAGGAGGAAAGGATGATGGATGAAAACAGGCTGGTCCCGCTTTGGCAGGGAGATACCGTGTATGAGGAATTTATCACCGTCTTCGAGGATGTATTCGGCGAGATCAGGCCCTTCCGTCTCGCCTATCCCGTCCGCGAGCTCCTCTCGGTGACGAGTGCGGACCGCGCCGTCTCCTACAAAGAGGAGGTCTCGGTGAACGCTTTCGGCGAGCTCGAGATCGCGAGGGGAGGGGAGATCCCCTTCCTCCCGTGGAGGGAATACCGCCTGCCCGCCTTTGAGCCGAAGGACGGGATCCTGCCCGCGGCGGACGGGCTCGGGTCCTACCGCGTGGAGGACCTCTTCGCCGACCGCGAGGGGCTGCGCGCCTACCAGCTCGCCGTCACCTACCGCCATGCGCCGAGCGGCGCCTATGCCGTTGTCCCCGCAAAGAGGGAAAAATTCCCCCGTACCCTGCGGAAATGTGCGGCGGGGGAGGAGATAAGCGTCGTCGGCTACGGCGACAGCATCACTTACGGCTGGGGCTCGAGCGGCATGAAGGACGTGCGCCGCCCGCCCTACTGTCCGCCCTATGCGGAGCTCGTGGCGGCAGAGATCGGCGCGCGCGGGGGAAGGGTGCGTTTTACGAACTGCGCGGTGAGCGGCATGTGCACGGATTGGGGGGAGAAGAGCGAGAACCTCGCGCCCGTGATCGTGGCGAAGCCCGACCTCGTCCTCCTCGCCTTCGGCATGAACGACGCGGGGGTGTTCCGCCCCGAGGAATTCCGCCGCCGTATCCTTGCCATCATCGACAAGATCCGCGCGCGGGTGCCCTCGGCGGAGTTCGTGCTCGTTTCGCCCATCCTGCCCAACCCGAACATCGGGTTTTCCCTCGGCTCCTCCGTGTATCACTACCATGCGGAATACCCCGACGCATTGAAGAGCGCAGAGCTCGCGCGGGAGCGGACGGCGCTCGCCGACGTGGGGGAGGTGCACCGCCTTCTCTTGAAGCGGAAGAGCCTCTACGACACCCTCTCCAACGGGATCAACCACCCCAACGACTTCATGCACCGCGTGTATGCGCAGGTCGTATTAAAGACGGTCTTCGGCTGAAAACAGGCGGAGGGCGGCGCCCTTTTTGAGGAAGCAAAGTGTAAAAGTTAAAAAGAAAAAAGAGCCTGCGAAAAGTGCCGCACGGCTCTTTCTTTTTTTGATTTTTCCGACCCCATGTCAATAATTCAGGAGTTTTTTGGACTTTCCCGTCACATCCTTTTTGTAGTAGGCGTTACTGAATTCCTCGTCGTCGAGGAGGAAGTCCTCTTCGTTGATCCGGATGGAGATGGAGCTGTATTGCGGGTCGTCGTAGTCCATCTCGTCGTTCAGAAACACCTTGCGGCAGGCGGAGGGGGACATCTGCACCGTCTGGTGAAAGGCGTGCACCATCTGCGCATAGGAGGGGAAGCCCACCTGCCGCGCGATCTCCGCAATGGGCAGGCTGGTATCGCGCAAGAGGCGGAGGCTCTTGGAGATACGCAGCTCGTTGATCGTCTGCACGATCGTCTTCCCCGTGTAGTTTTTGTATTGCGCGGAGATATACGACTTGTGGTAGCCCACCGCCTTCGCGATGTCGTCGAGGGTGATCTTCAGGTGATAGTGGTGTTTGATGTAGAGCTGCACCTTCTTCACATAGTGGGCGTCGTTCTTCTCGAGGAGGGTGAGGCTGCGGGCGATCTCCATGAAGAAGAGGAGGATGCGCGCGCGGGCACAACAGGCGTCCTCAAGGCAGGTGCTCGGCTTCATCACGGTGAAGATGAGGCGGCGGAAGGAGGAGTCGATCTGCGAGAGATTGGGCACGATCTTGTAGCCGTCGGGGGCGTCCGCGAGCGATTTGAGGGCGGTCATCTCGATGAGCGCGGCATAGTTTACGGGCAGCACGCCGTTCACGCGGTAGGAGGCCTCCTTCACGGGCGCGCGCAGCGCGAGTTCCACATTATAGATGGTCACCTCGTCCTCGTCGATGAGGAGGCGGTGGAAGACGCCCACGTCGAGGAAGACGAGCTCCCCCTGGTGGACGGTGACCTTGAAGATCTCGCCGATCCCCTCGCCGCCCGCCTTCCGCATGATCTCGAGGGAGAAGTTCCCCTTGCTCGCATACATCATCTCGACGGAGACGTGGCTGTGCATCCCCATATAGAAGGAGGGCGTGAACTTTTTGATATAACAGGCGACCGCTTCGGGCTCCGCCGTTCCGATGTCTTTGAAACGAAACTCTTTCATACCTGTCATTTTATCACAACAAATTGCACAATGCAAGACGTTAAAACGAAAAAATTCCCTGTTAATTCCGAAAAAAAGTAAAAATATCCAAGACTGTCTTAAATATCTTATTTTTATTTTTTCAAAAAGGCTTGAAAAAATTTCGGGGGGGGGTGCTATAATAAGTGCACAAATTTGTGTTTGCAATTCAAATAATTTGTAATTTGCAAACAAACAAGGAGGAAGGTATGACCAAATCTCTCCGGAGATCTTCCCTTTACGCCCTCGCTGCGGTGTCCTTTGCGTTTGCCGCGGCGGGCGTTTCCGCGCTCATTCCCGTCCGTGCGGCGGACGGCGACGCGGTGGAGCCCATTGCGCTCTACAAGTTCGACGACGATGCGAACATCGGCAAGGACGCGATGGGGCACTACAACATGACCTTCGGCAATGCGTGGGTGCAGGGCGGCACGGGCGAACTTTTGAACCAATATACGATGCTCGACGGCGGCGGCATTTCCTTCGACGGCAAGCTGTGCTTGAAGCAGGACGCGGGCAACAACATGTTCTCCGAGGCGAAGGCGTTCACCCTCGCCTTTGAGGTAAAGACGGACAAGGGGAACAGCCCGTGGTGCCACTACCTCGGCGTGCGCGGCAGTCTCTCCTTCACGACGGGCGATCCGAACACCGAGGCGGGGGCATTCCGTGCCCAGCTCGGGTGCCTCACGGTCGGCAACAAGGCCGACGTAAGCTCGACGGATTACTACAAGAGCGCCCGTCTCATTCAGGGAGCGGAGGCAGACGACAACTTCCACGAGATCATCATCAGCGTGCGCCCCGGCGACACCCTCCGCATGTGGGTGGACGGCGTCGACAAGTCGGATGTTCCCGGGGACAACTACGAGCACATCGTTCCCGTCGATTGGACGGCGGCGAACGGTTCCTGCGTGTTCTCCGTCGGCGGCGAATACAACGGCGCTTCGGTGGGCGGCAGCAAGGGCTCCATCAAATACATCGCCTGCTACGACTTCGCGATGGACGACGGCTGCGTCGAGGCGTACCGCGCGGATAAGAGCTTGCAGGAGAGCGACGTCTCCCGCATTTCCTCGGCGAAAGTCTCCGCAGACTTCGAGGCGGCTCCCACGGCGGCCCCCCTCAATTCCCTCATGACGGAGAGCGAGATGCTCGCCCTTTTGAGCCCCGCGACGGCGGAACTCACCCTCTCCGCGGGGACGACCGCGATGACGCCCGCCGTGCAGTGGACGAACGTCGAGAAGGCGGGGGACACCTACACCGCGGTCGGGAAGGTGGACGGCAAGGCGCTCGGCTTCACCCCCTTTGCGAACACCGTCGAGGTGCGGCACGAACTCGATGTCGCCCTCGTTGAGAGCATCGGCGATCCCGTGTTTGCGGGCGCCGTCGTAAAGAGCCCGCTCGACGACAGCATGACGGAGGAGGCGATGCTCGCCGAGGTCAACACCTCGACCGTCTCCCTCAAACTGAAGGGGCAGGACGCAAAGACCGTTACGCTCACCTACGACGAAGTCATCTTCGACTACGCGGAGGGCAAATACTATGCGGTCGGCACCGTGAAGGACGGGGCGACCTCCTATCTCGAAGTGCGCACCGAGCTCCCCGTGGAGATCAAGGCGGGCAAGCGGCTCTTCAAGCCCGTCGCGCGGTGGGACTTCAACGATCCCGCAAACCTCATGAAGGACAGCGTGGGCAACAACGACCTCGTCCCCGTCTCCACGCACGATGCGAGCGAGACCGACCGGTGGGGGACGGGCAGAGCGGACAACGGCGCCATCTACTTCGACGGCAAGTCCATGCTCATGCTCCCGCGGGACAAGGACCTCAGCGACAACCTCACCCACGGCTTCACCCTCACCTTCCGCTACCGGCAGGACGGCATCCAATATAAGTACATGACGGACGGCACCAACACGAACACGAGCGACTGGGCGTCCCCCTGCAGCTTCGGCTTCAGCAGCTGGAACGGGCCCACGCAGTTCTGCCGCCTCCTCATCGACGGAGGCGGCACCAACCTCCGTCTCACCGCCCACAAGATCGCGGGCGCGACCGACCCCTACTGGGGCGCCGTCGTCCTCTCGGACGGCTCGCAGCGCATGAACGACGTCACCGTCTCCGTTCTCCCGGGAGAGTGGGTCAAGGTGTTCGTCAACGGCGCGGAGACCTTCTCGCAGGATTGCCCCGCCGACTGGAATCTCAAAAACTACGATATGTCCTTCGCCATCGGCGGCGAGGCGGTCTGGGGGAACGGCTATCAGCTCTTCACGGGCTGGATCGACGACGTGAGCCTCTACAACTTCGCCCTCACCCTCGATCAGGCGAATGCTCTCTGGAAGAACACCAATGTGTACGCGGAGAGCCTCGGCGGCAGGATCGTGAAAGAGGTCGCGGAAGAGGCGGAATTTGCGGACGGCGCGGTACTCAAAGACGAGTCCCGTCCCCTCACCGACAACTTGAGCATGACGCAGATCAAGCAGCGCCTCAACGACGCGACGGTGGACATCACCTTCGAGAACGGCGAGACGGTGCAGATCGCAGTCCTTTGGGAGGCACTCGTGCAGGAGGGCGGGAAGTGGTACCTCACCTCCACGGTCGATACCGCCGACCTCGGTTACGCCACGGCGCTCACCTCCAAACAGACGATAAAATACGAAGTGGAAGTGACGAAGGCGGCCCGCCGCGTCAACCTCACGAAGAGGGGGCAGGGCGCGGTGACGGCGGATAAAGAGGCGCCCTACCTCGGCGACACGGTCACGGTCACGGCGACCCCTTCGGAGGGCTACCATCTCGCCTCGCTCGAGATCGTAACGAGCATCAGCATGGAGAAGGTGGACTACACGGACAACGGCGACGGCACCTACACCTTCACGGTGTACGGCACGGAGGACTTCGACGTGAAGGCGACCTTCGCACAGGGCGCGGCGGCCGAGCCCGGGGAGCCCGACGGCGGCGACGGCGGCGGCAGCACGGAGAGCGGCAAGAAGAAGGGCTGCGGCGGAAGCATCGCGGCGGGCGCGATCGCCCTCACGGTGACGGCGCTTGCGGCAGCGTTCGTATGCGGAAAGAAGAAATAAGGGAGGAGAAACATGAATAAGAGCAAACGGTTTTTCAGAAACGCGGGCGTCGCCCTTCTTGCGGCGGCGATCCTGCTCCCCGTCGGCGCGTGCGCCGTTCCCCGTTACAACGACGGCGAGCCCTATGAGCCGCCCGAACCGTGGCACGAGGACTCCGTCGATACCATCACCATGTTCTGCAACGACTGGGAGCAGTTCAACTCGGCGGCGGAGGCGAAGAGCGACATTTACAAAGTTCTCACCAACAAGATCGGGGTTGGGCTGAAGGCGCGGAGCACCTCTCTCGAAACATACTACACCCAGCTCGACTTGCAGCGCACGCAGGGCAAGCTCGACGAGCTCTTCATCATCCCCGGGCCTCCGAGCTCCGAACTCTACAACGGCCTCATCCGCGACAGGGAGATCATCCCCATCACCTACTATGTGAACGAGGAGACGAAGGACGAATATCCCTATCTCTATGAGTACCTCAAAGAGTTTGAGTACATGAAGACGAACGTCGCCTACGCACAGGGGGAGATCTGGTTCGTCCCCGTAAAACTCGACAACGACAAGTCCCTCTATGTGCGCAGGGACTGGGTGCGCAACCTCAACAATAAGCTCGACGACATCCTGGTCCAAGAGGGCGTGGTCGGGAGCAAAGGGGAGATCACCGAGGAGATCCGCGCGGAGTACCGCTTCTCCGAGGAGGGCCCCAAAGACCTCGGCGAATTCTACCGTCTCGCACGGGCATTCACCAAGTACGACCCGGACGGCAACGGTAAGGACGACACCTACGGATACGTCACCGAGACGAACCGCGATATGGATTCGTGGCTGCACGTCGCCTTCGACAGCCCGTGGAAGAGCTGGACGGCGGACGCGGACGGCGTCTACCACAACACCGCGACCTCCGAGGGCTCCAAGCTCGCCACCGCCTTCCTCAACAAGCTCGTCTCGGAGGGGATCGTCAACCTCGAGGACGGCACGAAGGGCAGGGAGCAGAAGGAAGGGGCATTTACTTCCGGCAAGGCGGGCATGATGTATGCGCACAACTGGTATAACGTCATCCTCGCGAACTACATGAGCACCCTCGGCATTACGGGCGCCGACGCAATCGAGCTTGCGAGCGACCGCATCCTCATCTGCGATCCGCCCGCGGGCAAGACGGGACACTTCGGCGGGCAGAGCAACAGCAACTACTACCGCGGCTGGTGCATCCGCGAGGGGATGAGCGAGGAGAGACGGAAGGCCTGCCTCGACCTCCTCGAATATCTCCACAGCCCCGAGGGGGTGGAACTCATCACCTACGGCGTGGAGAGGACCCATTGGGAGTGGACGGACGAGACGCGCACCAAGCGCAGGACCCTCCGCGAGCCCGATCCGCAGGGATTTTTGCAGGAGCTCCGCTGGACGGATTCGGCGGCGTTCGCGGGCTATCTCACCTACCTCCCGCCCGAGTCCAAAGCGCTCCTCACGAACGGCGACATCCTCGTCGAGCGCGACCAAAAGACGGCGGCGACGATGGTCCTTCCCGACTATCCCGACCTCTACACCGATTCGATGATGAAGCATCAGGAGGGCGCCTACGACTTCTTCGATACGAAGGTGCTTTCCGCCTTCATCGACAAGTCCCTCGCCGCGGATTGGACGTATAACGCGAAGACGTGGAAGACGGACTGGAAGACCGCTCTCTACACGGCGAGCGCCGCAATGGACAGCTATTGGAACAAGTTCGTCTCGGACTACAACGGCTCTTACTATGGGAGCACGATGGAGAAGGAATACAACGCCTATATCACCGAGCACGGGCTGGAAAAGTACGTCCCGTCCAAGTAAACATTCACGGAAAGGAGATGAAAGGTGAAATTCAAAAAATTTATTTCGGCCGCTGTGCTGTGTGCGACGCTTGCGTTGACGTGCGCGGCATGCGGAGAGGAGGGGCCCGTGGATCCGAATAAACCGACGCCTCCGCCCATCTCGACGGACGTGGAGGTCTATCCCACCGAATACGACAACGACGAGGTCGTTTCGATCTCCGAGGTCCTCGGCAAGGATATGGATACCTGGCAGAGAGAAGTGTTCAAGAAGGGCTCTACCGCGAACAACGACGAGGTCACCGAGCACGCGCTCCTCAAGAGCCCTTGGCACACCCTCAAAGTGAACGGGACGGAAGTTCCCGTCTACACAGCGCGCTGCGGCAAGGGCTCCCACTCCTTCGGGTGGATCGACGTGGAAGCGTCGGAGGACGACTTCGTGCTCGACGTGGAACTCACCACCTCAAAGGCCTATAAAAAGTGCGTGGTGCTCCCCGAGAGCAAGGAAGTATCCGCGTCGCTCGACGGCGACAAGGTTTCCGCACGCACGACAGGCTTCGGCACTTTCACGTTTACCTTTGCCAAGAACGAGCGGGACGAATACACCGATCCCACCCTCGAGCCCGTCACCCTCTTTGTGGCACCCTACGAGGAGATGGTGAAGCCCTCGAGCTATGATCTCGTCGAGATCGAGCCCGGAGTGCACGGCGACGACGAGCTCGAGTTCACGCAGGGGGAGACCTACTACGTATTCAAAGCGGGATTGCACGTCATTTCGAGCATCAAGATCCCCGATAACTCCGTGATCTGGCTTGAAAGGGGCGCCTACCTCAAATGCGAGGACCGCGTGAGCGGCGGCGTCAACAACCGCACCACCGCCATCCACACGGAGGGCACGGAGAACGCGAAAGTTTTGGGCCGCGGGCTCCTCGACATGGGCGCCTGCAAGGGCGGCGACGACAAGTATAAGCATGTGTACAACGCAACGGGCTGCACGGCTCCCGTGGCGCGCGGGCTCACCATCGTGAACTCCAACACGTGGACGATGTGCTTCTACAACGACGACGCCCCCCGCGCGGAGTATAACCTCCTCCTCGGCTACCGCACGTACAGCGACGGGATCATGATGAGCGAGTGCCGCGACGGCTACGGCGCGCACAACTTCGTGCGCACGGGGGACGATGCGATCGAGTTCAAGGGCACGGGCTGGGGCGGCGCCGCCGTCGGGAACGGCAACGTGTATGAGGACAACGACGTCTGGACGGACAAGGCGAGCGCCTACTGCCTCACTTGGGAGTCCGATTGCGACATGGAGGGCATGATCTTCCGCAACAACCGCGTGGGATTCGCCCTTCCCACATGGACGCCTCTCTCCGCCCCGCTCGACTGCCGCCTCGGCACCAACGCGCTCAAGACGTGGTCTGACGTTTTATACCGCGACATCGAGCTCTACTATGTGAAGACGCCCAACGTCATCCTCATACAGATAACGGGCATAGGCGGGAATTTCGCGAACATCCGCTTTGCGAACATCTCCGTCGCGCATGCGGAGTTCGGCGTGTACGCCGCCCAGCTCTATCTCTCGGGCGGCGGGTCCATCGAGGACATCACCATCTCGAATTACGATTTCTGCGGGATGCCCATCACCGAAGCGCATAAGGACAACGAGCTCGTCGTGAAGTTCTCGAAGCCCGACCTCAAAGAACAGTTGACGATCGTATAGGAGCGCCTATGAAACGGGAAAGAGCAGTGCCCGCCGCGGCGGTCTCCGCCTCGCAGCGGGAGGAGACGAAGAGAAAAAACACGGGCCGTTGGAATAAATTCTGGGGTAAGGTATGGAGATTCCGCCATATCTATCTCATGCTGCTGCCCGTCGTGATCTTCTACATCGTCTACTGCTATGTTCCGATGTACGGGGTCATCCTCGCATGGAAGGAGTGGCGGCCGAAATACGGCATCATCGGGAGCCCGTGGATCGGCTGGGAGAACTTCCAGACCCTCTTTTCCCAGCCCGATCTCCTACGCGCCATCCGCAACACCTTCATCATCAGCCTGCTCCGCCTCGGGATCTGTTTCCCCGTGCCCATCATCGTGGCGATCCTGCTCAACGAACTCATGGGCAAGCGCTTCAAGAAGGCGGTGCAGACGTGCATGTATCTGCCCAACTTCATCTCGTGGGTCATCCTCGGCGGGCTCGTGAAGATGCTCCTTGCAATGGACGACGGGCTCTTCAACAACATCATCGTCGCATTCGGCGGGAGCCGCGTCTCCTTCCTCACCAATCAGGGCGCGTTCTATCCCATTTTGCTCCTCACGGAGATATGGAAGGGCACGGGATGGGGGACGATCATCTACACCGCCGCGATCTCGGGGATCGATCCCACCCTCTACGAGGCGGCGAAGATCGACGGCTGCAAGCGCATCGGGCTCATGGTGCACATCACGTTCCCCATGATCATGCCCGTCTGCACGGTGATGTTCATCATGCAGCTCGCCAACATCATGAACGCGGGCTTCGACCCCATCTACAACCTCTACAATCCCTATCTCTACGGCACGGCGGACATCATCGACACCTACATCTACCGCCTGTTCACGGAGAAGACGGGGGGCGGAGGCTACGCGCTCTCGACGGCAGTGAACCTCTTCAAGTCTGTGATCAACTTCGCCTTCCTCATCGCGGGGAACGTCATCACGAAGAAGATCAACGGCTACAGCATGTTCACGATCGACTAAGGAGGGGAGTATGCAGGAAACGGTTGCCGCTCCCGCGGCGAAAAAGAGAAAAAAGAGGAAGGTGAAGGCGTTCGACGTCGTCATCATCGCGTTCTTCGCCCTCTTTGCCCTCGTCTGTGTCATGCCGATCGTTTACCTCGTGCTCTTGAGCTTTGCCTCCAAGTCCGACTATTTGCAGGCGAGCAGCACCACCGTTCTCGTGTTCCCGCTCCATTTCAACTTCGAGAACTACAAGGTGACCCTCTATCAAGACAACATCATGCAGGCGTTCGGGGTCTCCCTGTTCGTGACGATCTTCGGCTGCGTCTACTCGATGGTACTCACCTCCCTCGGGGCGTATGCCTTCACCAAGAAGGGGGTGCCGGGGCTCCGCATCATCTTCTTCTTCATCGTGTTCACGATGTTTTTCGGGGGCGGGCTCGTGCCCATGTACCTCACGATAAAGGACACGGTGGGGACGGATAATCTCTTCAGCCTCGTGATCCCCTTCGGCATCAACACCTTCAATATGATCATTCTCCGCAACTTCTTCAACCAAGTGCCGGAGAGCATCATCGACTCCTGCCGTTTAGACGGCGCGAGCGAATGGCGCATCCTCTTCACCTTCGTCCTCCCGCTCTCGGGAGCGGGCATGGCGACCGTGCTGCTCTACTACATCGTCGCCAAATGGGACGACTGGTATTGGCCCTCTCTCCTCCTTTCCAACGCGAAGAATCTCTCGCCGCTCGCCCTCAAGATCCGCGAAGGCCTCAACAACGCGAGAGGGGAAGGACAGGGGGGCGGCTGGGATCCTTCCCGCGTGTTCGAGCAGGGCTCCAACGCGGCCATGATGATCATCGGGCTCCTGCCCATCATGGCGATCTATCCGTTTTTGCAAAAATACTTTACAAAAGGTGTGATGGTGGGCGCGATCAAGAGCTGACCGCCCGCCGTGCAGATCCGTGTATCATCTTGAGAAAAAAACATTCCGCTTCGGCGATATGACGGCGCTGTTCGCCACAGTGAACGGCGTGACGCAGTTTCTCCTTCTCCCTTGCGGGACGGAGGGGGACGTCAACGACGATAAAATCGCGGGCGTGAGCCCCATCGGCGCGATGATCGACCTCGAGCCCATGCTCCATGTTGCGCTCGAGGGGGACGGCTTTTCGCGCGATTTCGCCGCGGGGAACACCCTCCGCTATGCGGATACGGCGTTCGGCCTCCGTCTCGAGGGGCAGGAGCTCTCCGAGGAGGGGAAAAAGACGGTGCTCGTCTCCCGCTTTGCAAACGGCAAGGGGCTCGTCTGCCGCAACATTCTCGAATGGTACAAGGGCGAGGGGCTTCTCACCTCCCGCAACGAACTCGAAAACACGGGGGAGCCCGTCGTCGTCGAGGCGCTCCCGAGCTTCAACTTTTCGGGGGTCTCCCCCTACGGGCGGCAGAACCTTCCGCAGGAGGTGGTGCTCCACAAGCTCGTGAGCAATTGGAGCGGGGAGGGCAAGCTCTACTCTGTCCCGACCGACCGCATCGCCTTCGAGCCCTCGTGGTCGGGGCTGGGGCTCCGCATCGAAAAGTGGACGCAAACGGGCACCATGCCCGCCCGCGGGCAGCTGCCTTTCGTCGCCGTGGAGGACCGTGCGCACGGCGTGTGCTGGGCGGCGGCGATCGAGGCGCCCGCCTCGTGGACGATCGAGACGGTCTTCCGCAACAACAACATCTCCGTGGGCGGCGGCAGAGGGGACTTTCTCACCGCCCATTGGCGCAAAACCTTAAAACGGGGTGAGAAAATTTGCTCCGACCGCGCCTTCCTCACCGTCGTAAAGGGCGATCTGGAGGAGGCGTGCCACCGTCTCTTGGAGCGCTTCCGCCGCGAGACGGTGAAGAAAACCGAGGAGGACCTTCCCGTCCTCTACAACGAATATTGCTACTCTTGGGGCAATCCCTCGGAGGAGAAGCTCGAAAAGCTCCTCTCCGCCGCGGAGGAGCTCGGCTGCCGCTATTTTGTGGTGGACGACGGCTGGTTCAAAAAGGCCGAGGGCGCGGCGCGCAAAGTCATCGGCGATTGGGAGACGGACAGGACCGCCTTCCCGCGGGGGATCAAGGCCTTTTCCGAAAGGGTACGCTCCCACGGCATGTCGCTCGGGCTCTGGTATGAATTCGAGAACGCGAACACGGCGTGCGAGATCTACCGCGAGCACCCCGAATTTTTCCTCACGCGGGCGGGGAGACCCATCTCCCACCGCGGGGTCGTCTTTTTCGACTTCCGCAAGGCGGAGGCGCGGGAATATCTCCGCGAAAAGGTCATCCGCGCGCTGAGAGAGAACGGCGTGGGGTACATTAAAGTCGATTACAACGAGAACGTGGGGCTCGGCGCCGACGGCGCGGAGAGCCTCGGCGAGGGGCTGCGCGCCCACATCGAGGGCGTTCTCGACTTCTACCGCGAGCTGAAAAGGGAGCTCCCCGAGGTCGTCCTCGAGATCTGTTCCTCGGGCGGCATGCGGCACGAGCCCGCCTTTTTGGAGCTGGCGGACATGGTGTCCTTTTCGGACGCGCACGAGAACCCCGCGGGGGTCAACGTCGCGTGCAACCTGCACCGCTACATCCCGCCCCGCAAATTGCAGATCTGGGCGACCATCCGCGACGAATACGGTTTGGAAGAGGTGCGCTTCACGATGGCAAAGGCGATGCTCGGGCGGATCTGCCTTTCGGGCAATCTCGCAAATAAGCCGCGGGAGATCCTCGAAGAGCTCGGGCGGGCGGTCTCGTTCTACCGCACGGTCTCGCCCATCGTAAAAGAGGGCAAGACGGTTTGCATTTGGGACGGCGAGATCGTCTCCTATCTCGATCCCGTGGGCCGCACCTATCTCGTGCGGGAGTCGGGCGACGGGAAGGAGAAGCTCGTCTACGCCTATGCCATCCGCGCGCCGAAGGCGGAATTTGCGATAAATACGGGCGATTTCCGCGTGAAGGCGGCGTATAACCGCCCCGAGGACGTGCGCATAGAGGACGGCGTTTTGAAATTTACGGCAAAGGACTGCGCCCTTTGGGGGTGCGTGCTCCTCATGGAGAGGGTATGAAAAGAGAGGAACTTCGCGTCCGCGACCCGTTTGTCTACGTCGAGGACGGGGTGTATTATCTGCTCGGGACGACGGGGCAGGCCTGCTGGGACCTCGGGAGCGACCTCACGCTCTACCGCTCCCGCGACCTTAAGACTTTTGAGCGGGTCTGCACCCTCGTGGAGGAAAAACATCTTGCGGGCTACATCCAGCGCTGGGCGCCCGAGCTGCACCGCTACCGCGGGAAGTATTATCTCATCCTCTCCCTCTTCTGTAAAGAGAAGGGGCGGGGGAGCATGATCTTCGTCTCCGAGTCTCTATGCGGGCCCTTTGTTCCGCTTACGGGGGACTACGTCACGCCCGCGGGCTGGACCTGCCTCGACGCGACCCTCTTCGTCTACCGCGATACGCCCTACCTCTGCTTTTCCAACGAGTGGGTGTCTCCCGTGACGGCGGACGGCGACGGCGCGCTCTACATCGCTCCCCTCACGGAGGATCTGCGTTCCCTTGCGGGCGAGCCAAAAAAGATCGTGAGCGGAAAGCACTGCGGATTTTCGGTTGAGATCGAGGACGCGGGCCGCCGCGGCTATGTCGCGGAAGGGCCCTTCCTTGCGGACGAGGGCAAGATCGCCCTCTACTGGTCCACCTTTGCAAAGGACGGCTACTGCATGGCGAAGAGCACGGCGGAGGAGCCGATGGGGGACTACCGCTTCGAGCGGATGATCTTTGAAAAGGACGGCGGGCACGGCATGATCTTTACGGACCTTGAGGGGACGCGGCGCGTCGCCCTTCACCGCCCCAACCTGTCGCCCGAAGAGCGGCTCGCCGTGTTCCCGCTGCAAACAAAAACTTGTCCATGACCCCCTGAACCCCGCTTTTCCCCTCGAGAGAGGGGGAGGGCGGGCGAGGGATTGAAAAAGGAACGAACGCGAAAGCGGCGTTTATAGAAATAACCGTCACGGAGACACCGTGCGGGATAAGGAGGAAAGGTATGACAAAGACAGCGAAAGGCATTTGGACGTTCGTCCTCGGCGCGGCGCTCGCGATGAGCTGTGCGGCCGGGCTGGCGGCGCCCTTTGCCGCACGTGCGGAAGAGCCCGCAGAGGTGAAGCCCATCGCCCTCTACGAGTTCAAATCGGAGGACACCGTGCTCAAAGACAGCATGGGCAAGTACGATCTGGTGTTCGGAAGGAAATGGGTTGATGGCGGGACAGGCGATTTGTGGGATAAATATACGCTTGTGGACGGCGGCGGGATCTCTTTCACCAACCAGCTCTGCATGGCACAGACGACAACCAACAATATGTTTAAGGACGTCACCGCCTTCACGCTTGCCTTTGAGGTCAAGACTTCCGACGCTTCCAGCTCGTGGGGGCACTACGTCGGCGTCGGCAATAGCGCATACGACTTGGCGTTCGTAGCGCGCGGCGATGCAACTCTCAACGGCGGCTTGATTGCCGAAGGAACGAGCAACGCGAATATCGGCGAGTATTGGAATACTGCAAGCCTTCCCATTACGAGCGTCGAGGATTTCATTAAAATCATTATTTCGGCGCAGCCCGGCGGGCAGCTCCGCTGCTGGATGAACGGCGTGGAAGTTACAAAGGAGTCTACGCATGATGATGTAGAGAAACTTCCCGCAGCTCTTCCCGAAGATTGGTCTCCCGCCAAAGCTGAGCCGAGCACCTTCTCCATCGGGTCTGCGTATAACGGGAATGCAATTAACCCGTCGACGGGCTCTCTTCGCAATGTCGCGCTGTACGACTTTGCAATGGACGAGGCGTGCGCTACCGCTTACAACACGAACGGCAAACTCACGGTGGACGACCTCTCCTCGAGCAAGCGCGTCACCGCCATCGAGCCCGACTTCGGCGGGAGCGGCGCGACCAAGTCCGCACTCAACACCTCGATGTCCGAGGCGGAGATGTTCGCGGAACTCAACCCCGCGAACGTGAAGGCGACCCTCTCCGAGGGCGGCCCGCAGGTTTTCTCCAATTCGCCCATCACTTGGACGAAAGTCGAAAAGAGCGGGGAAGAGTACTACGCGGTCGGCACGGCGAATACGACCAAGCTCGGCCTTCCCGTCGTCTGCTCGCGCGAGGTGCGCTATCAGCTCACCGTCGAGAAGTTGACCCTCGCCCAAGAAGTGACCTATACGCAGAAAGGAGAGCTTTCCGACACCATGACGAAGGCGGAGATGCTCGCCGAAATGAACAAATGGGGTGCGAAAGTTGAGGTGACCTACGGCGACAGCGGCACCACAAAGTCCGCGGACGTCACCTTCACCGAGGCCACGATCGTGGGCGCCGAACTCCATGTAACGGGCAAGGCGACCGTAGAAGGCAAAGAGGTCGGCGCGGTGCACGTCACCGTCGCGATCAAACAAGAGGCCGCAGTCGTCGACCCCGTTGCCCACTATGAATTTAAGGACCAAAGCAACATCGGCAAGGACAGCACGGGCAAGAACGACCTTCAGTTCGGCCATGAGTACATCGGCGGCTCCGCCCCCGAAAACAACCCGCTTTGGAACCAGTTTACGCCCGACGACGGCGGCATTGCCTTCGACAATCATCTCTGCCTCGCACAGACGGACGGCAACATGTTCGCAAGCCTCACCTCTTTCACGATCGCCTTCGAGATCAAGACCTCGGGAAATCAAGAGTGGCAGCACTATCTCGGGCTCGCCTCTTTAAGCAACGAGGCAGGCTTTGCGATTCAAGGAAGAGCTGCGGGGTCGAACGGCGAGAACAGGCAGATCGCGATTTTCTATCATGGCATAGAAGACGCTTCGACCGGTAATCCTTTCTATGATAGCAAGTTCTACACCTTCCCCGGGGACGCCGAAAACGAATATCAGAGCGTCGTGTGCTCCTTGCAGCAGGGCGGGAACCTCACCGTCTACGCGAACGGCGTAAAGATTTGGGAAAAGGCTGTGCCGCAGGATTGGAGCGCGGTGAACGGCGATTATCGCTTCTCCCTCGGCTCCCGCTTCAACGGCGCTGCCGACAAGGCGGCGAAGGGGTCTCTCCGCAACGTGGCGATCTACGGCTTTGCGATGGATGAGGCGCTCGTTCAAAGCTACCTCGAAACGGGCAGGGTCATCTCCACCGACGTGAAGAACATCACCTCCGTGAAGGAAGTCTCGATCAAACCCGAAACGCTTTCGGCGGGCCTCACGAATACCCCCGTCACCGCAAACACCGACGCGGCGAAAGTGCTTTCTTCCCTCAAAACCGTGAACGCTTCCGCAAAACTTTCGGATGAGGGCGAGAAGGAAGTGCCCGTCGTCTGGAAGGAAGTCGTCGTCGAAAACGGCAAGTACATCGCGAAGGGCAGCGTGCACCCCGAAAAGCTCGGCTATCCCATGCTCTGCACGACCTATGAAGTGACTGCCGACCTCGGGCTCGCCGCCACCGTTACGGCAGGCACGACCAACTTCCACTACAAGGCGGACGGCAGCTACGACCTCGGGATCACGGACCTCACGATAGACGGCAAGGCCATTTCGACCTATACCGTTCAAGTCGCCAACGCCGAGAGCGACCCCTCGGAGCCTTTTTCGACCTACGCGCACATCACCGTCACGGGCGAGTATGCGGGCGAAGTTCTTGTCCCTGTCACCATCCACGCCGCCGCGCACAGCTACACCGAGGATTGGGCATGGACGGAGACGGAGGACGGCTACTCCGCGACCCTCACCCTCACCTGCGATAAGGAGTGGTGCGGCCACGTCGAGACGAAGGCCGCCACGGTGACCAAACAAGTCACAGAACCGGGCTACACGACGGACGGCAAGATCGTCTACACCGCGAAAGTCACCGTCGACAAGGAGTACACCGCGACGAAGGAAGTGACGATCTAGAACCTCAAGGAGCAGGTCGACGCCTTCAAGGCGTCCGTCTCCGCGGCACAGTCCGCAACGGGCGTGGCGGCGAAGTACAACGCGATCAAGGCCGCGCTGGAACAGTATGAAGAGCTCCCGCTCTCCGTCCGCGGCGAAGTGGCAACGGAATATGCGGCGCTCGAAACCGTGATCGCATCCTACAACACGGCGGCGGAAGCAGCGAACGCAGAACTTGATTCGGCGCTCGAGATCGCCTTGAAGGCGCTCGCAGGCACCCTTGCCTCCGTAACGGCGCTTGCAGCCGTGTGGGCGGCGATCAAACACAGCTTATAAGGAGGAAACGAAGATGAAGAAAAAGTGGTTTGCCCTGCTCGGCGCGGGCGTGGCGCTCACAGTCGCGATCGCAGCAGTCGGCTGCGGCGGCGGAGAAAAGGAGCCCTACAAAACGTTGAATGCCCTTGCGGCAAAGGACTATGGCACGGTGACGCTCACCGTCACGACGGGCGCGGGCGCGGATACCCTCACGGGGACGTTTGTCGCAACGGCGCAGGAGGACGGCGTAAAGGTCACCTACACCTACGAACAGTGGAACACCTTTGAAAAGGAGGGAGACAGCTACGAGATCCCCGCCGAGGCGAAGACGACCGTTTCGGGCGAGACGGTGTATAAGGACGGCGAGACGGTCGTATTGAGCGGCGCTCCCGCCGAGGCGGACGTCACCGCGAAGGGCTTGAAGTTTGCGGAGAGCTACTTTGCCGAGGTCAAAGCGGAAGAGGGGAGCTTCTCCGCGGCGGTCACCGAACCCGCCTCCTTCTTGCAGACGGACATCACCTGCACGGGGATGACGGTGACGGTAGCCTACACGGCGGAAAAGCTTGGCTCGATCGCGATCTCCTACACCTCCTCCGCGGGCACTCCCGTAACGTTCACCTACGCCTTCGCGTAAAAGTTCAGGCGCCCTTGTGG
>CANREU010000001.1 GCA_947629725.1 uncultured Clostridia bacterium | reverse complement strand
GACGATGAGCCGCTTTGCGAGCCCCTTGTTGACGAGCTCGTAGATCCCCTCGTAGGGGAGATAGTAGTCTTCGGAGAGACGGTCGTACCGCTCCGCGCCGAGTTTTTCCATCACGGCGGCGATGAGTTCGACGGCGCGCTTCTCGCGCATGTCGTTCTTGATGCGGTACATGCAAGGGGTGTCCTCAAAGGACTTGTTCGTGGAGACGTCCTCCACTTTATACCTGCCCTCGCCCTCGTAGTCGGAGGGGCTCAGGGCGAGGAAGAGGCAGAGGGTGTTGCCGCGGAAGCCGAACTTCGCGACGGGCTCCTTGCCGAAGCGGTAGGACTCCTTCTTCCAGCTCATGCGGTCCTTCACCTTCTTGTAGGAGAGGAGCTCGTTTTTGAGGAGGGTGTACCAGTGTTTGATCTCATCGCTCGACTGGATGAGGCGGGCGGTGAAGCTCTTGTCGTAGCGGAGGACCCCCGTCTCCTCCTCTGCGGGAGGCATGAACGCGGGCGCGGGCTTCACGACGGTGACCGTGTAGGAGGCCGTCTTCCCGAGGTAGCTCACTTTCACCTCGTGCTCGCCCTCCTCCGTCATATCGGGAGCCTCGACTTCATAGTCGGAGAGCTCCTCGGTGAAGGGCTCGGCGTCGTAATCCGCCGTGACGATCAGTCCCATGCTGTTGAATTCTTCGCCCGCCGTGAACTCGCGGCGCACCACGCTCGTATCGAGGGAGATCCCCACGAGGGCGCGCCCCTCGGCGACGAACACGGGATAGGTCTGCGTGAACCCGCCGTAGTGAACGGAGACGTTCACCATCCCCTTCGCGGAAAGATCGGGCGCTTCGACGGTGAAGTCCTCCACCCGCTCCTCATAGGGCTCTTCGTCGTAGCGGGCGACCACGCCGAGACCGCTGTGGTCGAAGGGCTCGCCGACGAGGAAATCCGTCTTCACGACTTCGAGGTCGAGGTCGATGCCGATGAGTTTGCGCTCTTTCTTCGCGGGCACGACGGAGACGGGATAGAGCTCGGCGAAATCGCCGAAGCGGACGATGACCTGCTTTTCGCCCGCCTCCTCCATCGAGGGCGACTCGACGGAGTAGTTGTAAACTTCTTCCGTGAAGGGCTCGCGGTTGAAGCGGACGCGCACTTTGAGGCCGGAGCACTCGAACGCCTCGCCCGCCGTGAACTCCTTGCGGACCCCGGCGGTGTCGAGCTCGAGCCCGACGGGGAGCCTCTCCTCCTCCGCGGCGACTTCCACCGAGTAGAAGGCGGTGAATCCGCCGTAGCGGACGGTGACATTGGGCTTGCCCTCGATGTCGGTGCGGGGAGGGTCGACCGAGTAGTCGGTGACCGTCTCCGTCGCGGGCTCGCTGTTGTAGCTCGCGGTGACGATCAGCCCCTCGCAGTTGAAGGGCTCGCCGAGCTTGAACCTGCGCTGCACGACGGCGGTGTCGAGAGAGATGCCGACGAGTTCGTGCGACTTCTCCGCCGACGCGGCGTGCGTGACGAGGATGTTCTGCTTCTTCTTCGCACCGGAATGCTTGCGCAATTCGAGCAAAGCGAACGCGACGACGGCCAAAACGACGAGCGCGATCGTCGCCAGCATCAGGATGAGGACCACCGTTGAAACGGTCCAATCCAGCTCTTGCCCAAAAAGAGTGATCGTGAGCAAATTCGACATATGGTTACTCCTTCTCCCCGGATCTTTTTCCGATACGCGGTTTTTCGGATGCGGTTTTCGCACGCAACGCGCGCTCTCGCGCGTAAAGCAAATGCGGCGGAACCCCACCGATAAAATTATTATAGAACAAACTTCGACAAAATGCAAGAGTTTTCAGAGGGCATTTTCACAATTTTTTCGATATGTGCTTGGAAAAACGGGGGTATTTTGGAAAATCCGCACCCCTTTTCGATTTTTGACCCCATTTCCCGCTTTTTTCGCCCCATCCGGCAAGTTTGTCCCGTGCTCTTCAAAGGGGGAAGGTCTCGTTCCCCCACCCTGCCCTCCCCCCTCAAGTATAAGGGGGGAGGCAAGAGAAAGAGCGCCCACCCCCTCAAACGAGGGAGGAGGTGAAAACGCGCGCCCCCGTCCCACCGAAAGCCTTCCCCCTCTCGGGGGGAAGGTGTCCCCGCAGGGGACGAATGAGGGGCAATTCGCAACGTCGAGGACGGACCCTCACCCCTATCGCCCGCACGCCATGAATGTTATCGAAGGGCGACACGAGGAGCAAAGCGACGAAGTACCCCTCCCCCTGACGCAGGGGGAGGGCACGCTCGGGATATGCGGGGCGGAAATCGTGGGCAACCCCTACCCCGCCCAGCGCAAGGCATGCCTTCGGCACCCCAAAAGGGGAGAAGGTAAGTGGGCTGGGGACGAGAGAATGAAAAAACGCCCGCGGGCGGGCGTTTTCGGTCGTATGCTCTTTCGTATGGTCTATTATATGCGCTTCGGAAACCTTATGCGGTCAGTTCTCCTTCACGGCGGAGAAGGTCTCGGGGAACTTTCCCAGCGCCGTGCGGATGTCCGCGCCGCTCCCCACCTCTTGCAGGAGGGTGCACCACGCGGTGCGCGCGCTGTCCCACTCGGGCGTGATCTGATAGAAATCGCCGAAATAGTTCTTGAAGATGGCGTATTCCGTCATGAGGGCGTCGTTCGCGTAGGGGTCGGGAGAGATCTCCCGCACGGGCGAATAGGAGGATACGGTGACGGCGCGGGTGTAGTCCGTCTCCGTGAGGAAGCGGATGAACGTCTTCGCCGCTTTGAGGCGGGCCTCGTCGCCGTTATCAAAGACGCCGAACCCCCAAATGCCGCCCTGCAGCTTGGGATCCGTTCCGTTCTGCGAGGGGAACGCCATCGGCAAAATGTCAAAATCGATGTCGGGGTGGTTTTTGAGCTGGCTGTTCTCCACCGCCACGTTCCAGCAGAAGGACATGGCGAGCTCGCCCGCGCAGAAGGCTTCGTGCTCCTTCGTGCCGTCGAGCGCGGGGTCGAACCTGATCCCTTCCATCCCTTTAAGGAGGGTGAGCGCCTCGATGTTCTCCTCGGAGTTCACGGTGTACTTCGTATGCGCCGCGTCGGTGAACCGCCCGCCGCAGAGGTTGTTGACGAGGGCGCGGGTGCCCTGGTCTCCCCCCTTGCCTTCGCAATAGACGGCGGCAACGTCCCTGTGCGTTTCGCCTTGCGCCTCCAGCCCGTCGTAATACGCCTTGATGGCGGCGACGGCCTTTTGGAAGCCGTCCGCCGTCCAAGTGCGGGTCTCTATATCAAGATATTGAAGGGCGTTCGCCTGCTCGAAGACATTGCGGTTGACCGCCATGCAGTGGGTGGTCATGCACAGGGGGACGACGTAGTAGTTCCCCTCCGAGTCATGGCAGGCTTCCGCGACGCGGCTGTCGACCTCCTTCGCCGTCTCATCCTCCCAAAGGTCGTTGAGGGGAGCCATGAGACCGCGCGCGCCCCAGTTCGCGACGAGCCGCTCGGGCCCCTCGAAGACGACGTCGGGCAGCCCCCCGTTTTCGATGGCGTTCTCGATCATCGTGTCACCGCTGTGGGGGTCCTCGGCGCCGGCGTAACTCACATACTCAACGGAGACCGAGATCTCGGGGTGGGCGATGCGGAAGGAGGTGAGGATGGGAGAGACGGAGCTCGCCGTCGCCCATCCGCCGATGGGATAGGTCCAGAGGGTGATCGCCGCTTTCTCCTTCTTCCCGTTCGTATCTTCTGGGACGGCGGGCGTCCGCGGCGCGCACGCCGTGAAGAGCAAGAGGGCGGAAAGTGCAACAAGGGTCGCGATTTTTTTCATATTCACTCCTCCCCGCGGAAGAGAAACTCCGCGAGCAGTTTTTTTACGACGTCCATATCGATGGGCTTCGCGGTGTGCGCGTTCATGCCGCAGGCAAGGCAGCGGTCCACGTCGTCGGAGAAGGCGTCTGCACTCATGGCGATGATGGGGACGGTCTTCGCGTCGGAGCGGTCCATCTTGCGGATCGCCTCCGTCGCCTCGTAGCCGTTCATCTCGGGCATGCGGAGATCCATGAAGACGGCGTCGTAATGCCCCTCGGGGGAGGAAGCGAACATCTCTGCGCATATCTTGCCGTTTTCCGCCGAATCGACGGCAAGACCGATCTCGGAGAGGAGCTCCTCGGCGATCTCGCGGTTGAGGTCGTTGTCCTCGGCGAGGAGCACCCGCTTCCCGCTGAAATCGGCCTCCTCTGCCGCAACGGCGGCGGGCGCCGACTTGCTCTCCGCGCGTTCGAGGTCGAGGGTGATGCGGAATTCCGTGCCCTCGTCGGGCACGCTGTCGAGCTCGATGGTGCCGTGCATCGCGTCGACGATGTACTTCGTGATCGCCATGCCGAGCCCCGAGCCCTCGATCTTCTGTACCCTGCCGTTGTCCTCGCGGGCGAACGCCTCGAACACCTTCTTCTGGAATTCCTCCGTCATGCCGATGCCCGTGTCCCGCACGCGGAAGCGCACGCGCACATAGTTTTCCCCGCGCGGGGAAACTTCCTCCGTGCAGGAGAGGAAGATCTTGCCCCCCTCGGGGGTGAATTTTACGGCGTTGCCGAGGAGGTTCAAAAGGATCTGGTTGAGGCGCACGCCGTCGCAGCGGACGCTGTCGCTCAAAAGTTCGCCCACTTCGGCGGTGAGGTTCTGCCCCTTCACCTGCACCTGCGGCTGGACGATGTTGACGACGCTCTCCACCGCCTCCGCGAGTCCGACGGTGTCCTCATGCAATTCGAGTTTGCCGCTCTCGATCTTCGACATGTCGAGGATGTCGTTGATGAGCCCCAGAAGGTGCTTGCTCGAGACGGCGATCTTCCCGAGGCAGTTCTTCACCTGCTCGGTGTTGCCGAGGTTGGCGGAGGCGATCGCCGTCATGCCGACGATCCCGTTCATGGGAGTGCGGATGTCGTGCGACATGTTGGACAAAAACTCGCTCTTTGCGCGGTTGGCGCGCTCGGCGGCGAGCCTCGTCTCCTCAAGTTCGCGCACGTGCTTGCTCGTGAGACGGAAATAGACGGCGAACAACGCGATGAGGGCGGCGAGGATGATCCCGCAGCTCAAAATGGAGGCGATGCTCCACGCCTTCCCGAGGGAGTTGACCGTCGCATCGAGGGGGCCGTAGGGCAAGAAGAGGAAGAAATACCAGTCGGAGCCGGGGAGCTTGGTCTCATAGAGGAAGCGCCGCTCGCCGTCCAGAGTGAATTCGACGGAATACTCCGCACCGTCCTCCATTTTTTCTTGCAATTCGGCAAGGTAGGCCTCTTTCCCGAGCTCCGCACCGTCCTTGCGGATGACGCCGTAGCGGCTCCGCACGCGGTCGAAATAGTTGCTCTCGGTGATGCCCGTGCCGCCGTCGTGGAGGATGATCGTCCCGTCCGCGGCGGTGATGATGTAGTAGAGGGAGGAGTTTGAGGAGGTGACGGAGAACATGCCGCGGATGTAGTCGACGGAGAGCGCCGCAACGAGCCCCACGCTCTTTTCCCCGTCCTCCGTGGGATAGTCGGCGGGAATGCCCATGAGGATGAGTTCGCTCGCGCTCCCGCCGCTTTCGCCCGCATCCCTCCCGAGCGCCATCACCTCTTCGCCGCGGCGGAGTTTGGCCGCAAACGCCTCGTCTTTCACGAGGTCTAACCCGAAAACGGTCTCAAACGTGCCGTCCGCCTTGCAGTAGGCGAGGTGGGTGAACCCGCGGGAACGCGCATAGCTCGTGAGAAGGGGGCGGCGCGTGCTGTCTAACATCGCCTGCCCCGGAGGGACGGCGTCCGTGAGGCTCCGCACCTGCGAGAGACGGAGCTCGAAGGTGGAATCGAAATGGGTCGCCGCCTGCTCGCTGATGCCCGACATGTAGATCGCGCCGAGCTTGCCGATGGCGTCCGACCCGCGCTTGTTCATGAGATACGCCATAACGGAAAAGACCGCCACGAGAAGCAGCGAAATGCAGACGATGCTGATGAGCAAAAAGCGTGCGGTCTTGTTCTTCACGGAAGTTCTCCCGCGCCGCAGAGCGGCGCTCCCCCTTTTCCCCTCGCCTCTTACGCGCGGGCGAAAAATTGATATATAGAATGAATTATACTCCGCCTTCCCGCGGATGTCAATAAAATTTAAGCGGGAAATTGCCCGCACGGCCCCGTTTTTTCTTTCCCTTTTCTATTTTTCTTACGGGGCGGGAGGAAGTTTGTCCCTATTTGTTTTTCACGGTTTTGCGGGTACTCGGCGCGCAGCTCACGGGAAAAGGCCTCCGTTTTCCCACCCCATTCCCGCATTTTGGAGGAATGGGGCGGGAAAATATCGCTCTCTCTCGGCTCACGCTCAGCCCTTTTGTTGCACCCCCCACCCTACCCTCCCCCCTCAAGTATAAGGGGGGAGGCAAGAGGAAAGCCGCGGCCCTACCCCCCAAGTATAAGCGGGAAGCAAGAGGAAAGAGGCCGCCCTACCCTCCAAGTATAAGGGGGGAGGCAAGAGGAAAGAGGCCGCCCTACCCCCCTCCTGCGGAGGGGCTTTCGCACGGCGTTGCAAGCCTTCCCCCCTCGGGGGGAAGGTGTCCCCACGGGGGACGGATGAGGGGCATACTGCAATTCATGGGCGAACCCTCACCCCCACCCCTCCCCCTCACGTAGGGGGAGGGCACGGTTTGGATGTGCGGGAGCGGAAAACGAACACCCCTCGCGCCCCAAAAGGGGGAAGCAAGAGCGGGAAACGGGGCGAAGAAGGGAGATCCGCCGCGAAAAAATTGCGCCCGGATGCGGGTGCATCCGGGCGCAAATACAGTGCAAATACGTTTGCCTCTTTACAGCGTCTCGAAGCGGACGTTCTCCACGGCGTAGCAGCCGCCGCCGCTGCGGTGGGTGAACTGGTACTTCGCGACAGCCGCGCCCGCGTCGCCCGCAGCGGACGAGGCGTGGAACGCGCAGCGGAGGTACTCGCGGTATTCGCCGCCCCGCTCCGTGCGCACAAAGACGGAGTAGGTCGCGAGGCCGCCGCTCGTCCTGCGGTCGATCCGCACGCCGAGGTAGGTATTCTCCGAGACTGCGGGAAGAGGGTCGCCGAAGGTCTGCGAGAGGACGGCGGAGTCGCTCTTCTCATAGGTGAAGACGAGCCTTCCGTTCCCCGCCTTGAGGTCGAAAAATCCAGCCCATCCATTCGCATTCTGCGTGCGGAGCCCGATGCCGAGCCGTACTGCGCCCGAGACGTAGTTCTGTGCGAGCAGGGTGAAATCGAACTCGAGGCGGCAATTCTCCGAGGCGGAGGAGAGCGCCATGCCCGCAAAGTCGGCGTTTTCGCTGTTGTCGGCGCCGTGGAGCACCCAGTCGGGATTGGTGCGCTGCATGATGACGCCCGTCTTCGTGAGGACCATATTCTGGCGGGTATCCGAGCAGAGCATGGAAAGATCCATGCCGCCGAGCGAATAGAAATCGGCGTGGCTCTTCACATAGTTGCAGATGTTCGTCACCGCGGTGCTGTTGTTGTTCGTCGTGGCGAGGACGTTGAACTGCCTCTTCGCGACGGCGGAATTGCCCGTGTAGGGGTCGGTCACCTTCATCTGCAGGGTGAATTTGCCTGTCGCGGTGTTGTTGTCGAAGTTGGTCACGATCACATAGGGATAATCGGCGTTGTCCGCCGCCCCGTAGAGGATCTGCACCTCCGACGAAACGTTGTTTTCGGTCACCTTGAACTCCGCGTCGCGCACGGAGATGGGCACACCGCCCGCCGTTGCGGCGTCGAGGTAGAGAAGGTGCCCCATACTCGTGAGGACGTCGCCCGGCATGCCGCCGAAGGGATCCTCCCCGAATACGGGCGAATAGCGGAGGCTGCTCACCGAATAGAACTCGAGATCGAGGGTCTTCTTTACGGAGGTCTGCGTCTTATGGGTGTAGACGACGGTGACGGTGAACCAGTCCTCCGTTTGGGCCGTGACCTTCACCGAGCGGCCCGCCCCCGCCACCGCCGTGACGTTGGAGTTGCCGTGGGTATCGAAGGTGACGTTGTAGCGGCCCGCCGCCCCCTCTGCGAGGTAGTCTATTTCTGCCGCGGCGTTCGTTTCGATCCTGATGCGCCCGCTCTCCTTTGCGGTGAGGGTGACTTCCGCGGGCTCGCAGACGAGCTCCGCCGAGCTCGCGCTCTGTGCGCCGCCCGCCGTGCGGACGGAGTAGATGAGCTGCCATCTGCCCGCCGCAAGGGGGGTGAAGAGGTTGTCTTCCAGCGCGTAATCCGCCGTCGAAGCCGCCGCATAGGAGCCGCCGCTGCCCGCGCGGTAGCGGACCGAAACCGTCTCCTCTATGACGCTGTCGCCGTAGGAACAGGTGACGGAGGGAGTGAGAACGACCGTCTCCTCCTCCGTTACAGTCGCCTCGGAGAGGGAGAGCGCCACCGCGGGCGGATCTGCCGCCGCGACGGTGATATTCGCGGAACCCGTCTCCGAAGAGCCGCCGAGGGCCGCCTGCACCTTCACGGTGTAGGTCCCCGCGGAGGCAAACACGAGGGTGCGGCGGGAACTGTCGTAAGAGGCGTCGGATGCGGCCGCACCGTCCTTTTCCACGGTGACGGAGACTTCGCTCCCCGCGGGAACGGTGTAGGAGAGCACATGGATGGCGCCGACCTTCCCGTAGGTCTCGCCGTCCGCCGCGCGGAGGGAGACGTCCGCCACAAAGGCGCGTTCCGCCCTCACGGTGATATTCGCGGAGGCGCTGCCGAGCATGCCGTCCTTCGCGACGTACACCGTGACGGTGTAATTCCCCGCCGTGTAGAAGAAGAACTCATCGCCGCGGCAGGAGTAGTCGGAGACCGTCGCGGGAGACCCCCCGAGCTGCACCGAATAACTCACTTTGGAGCCTTCGGGCGCGGTGTATGTGATGCGGTGCGGCATCCCCGCGATCCCGTAGTCGCCCTCCGCCGCCGTGATGGCGACGTTCTCCACCTTCGGCGCCTCGGGGGAGGAACCGCATGCGAAGCACGCGCCGCAGCACAGCGCGGAGAGAAGTAGCACTATGAGAGAAAACAGGACTTTACGTTTCATCGTTTACCCCCTCACCCAATCGATGGTGGAAGCCTTGAGCTGTGCCGCATTCCCTGCGGCGTCGCCGAGAGAAAGCGCCGCGCCGCCCGCCGTCCAATTCTCCGCCTGAGAGAAGGCCGCGGTGGAAAGCTGCGTCTTATAGAACGCATATCCGCCGATCCGCGTGACCTCCGCGGGAATGGAGATGCCCGCAAGGTCGGTGTGCGCAAAGGCGTATTTGCCGATCGAAGTAAGGCCCGCGGGGAGGGTGACCTCCGTTATGGGCGCATACTGGAAGGCGTTGCTCCCGATGGTCTGCACGCCCGCGCCGATCGTGAGCGTTGCAAGGTGCGCGTAGTCGGGTCTCTCCTTCTCGGGGGAATCGAGCGTCCTGCCCGTGCCCGTGTAGGAGAAGGCGAACTTGCCGATGTTCTTCGCGCTGACGTTCACCGCCGTGAGCGACTTGCAGTCGTAGAAGGCGTTGTCCCCCACCGTGTCCACCGTGGCGGGGACCGTGACGGAGACGAGCCCGCTCTCGCGGAAGGCGTTCGCGCCGATCGTTTTCACATTCTTGAAGTCGATCGCGGAGATCGCACAGCCGCGGAAGGCGTCCGCGCCGATGGATTTCACGCCCGCCCCGAGGGTGACCGCCGTGATCTTCGTATCGCGGAAGGCGCCGTCCGCAACGACAACCGCCGTCTCCTTCAAGGAGACCGACGTGCCGCTTTCGAGCCCCACGGCGACGTTCCCGACGTAATTCACTCCGCCCTCCGCTTTCACGAGCCCCGTCCCCGTGAAGGCGTTTTCGCCCACATGGGTGATGGTTTCGGGAAGTTCGAGGGTGTTGAGAGCGGTGCAGCCCGCAAAGGCGCTCTCCTCCAGAGAGAGGGTCCCCGTGAGGGTGACGGAAGAGAGGAGGGCGCAGTCTTTGAACGCCTCTTTGCCCACCGTTTGTGCGGAAGACGTGACCGTATGGAGCTTTTCGCAGCCGAGGAAGAGGCGGGCGGGGATCTCCGCAAGACCCGCGGGAAGGGCGGCGTTTTCGAGCGCCGTGCCCGAGAGGGCGTATTCGCCCGCGGAGGTGAGGGCGGAAAGATCTGCGGGGGCGAACGCCGCGCAGCCGCCGAACGCCGAGAACCCGAGCGTCTCCGCGCCGCTCAAATCGAGGGTATCAAGAAGGGTGCAGCCGTTGAAGGCGAGGTCGCCGATCCCGGTGAGTTTTTGGGTACAGGTCACCGACGTCAGGGAAATGCAGCCCTCAAAGGCGGAGACGGGGAGAGAGGTGAGACTCTCGATCGTCACCGTCTGCAAGGAGGCGCAGCCCTCGAAGGCGCCCTGCCCCAAACTCTTCACGGCGGAACCGAGGGAGAGGGAGCCGATCTTCGTCCCCGCGAATGCCTTCGCGCCGACCGTCTGCACGCTCGAGGGAAGGGTGAGGGCGGCGATGTCCGTCCCCATGAACGCCTGCGCGCCGATCTTCTCGAGGTTGCTCCCCCCGAGGGTGAGGGCGGTGAGTTTTTCGTTGACGAAGGCGCGCTCCGCGATCTCCTTCACGGGCTTTCCGTTGTATTCCGCGGGCACGGTGACCTCCGTCCCCGCAAGGCTGCCGATCCCCGTCACGGCGTAGTACTCGCCGCAGAGCTTGTAGGAGATGCGGGGGGTGACGGTCTTCCCGCAGATGGCGCAGACGTTGCTGTGCCCTTCAAACACGTGCTCGCCGACGTCCGTCTTCTCGCCGTCGTTCTTGCAGGAGCGCCAATGCTCGTATTCGTTGCCCTCGAAGGTCTCCGAATAGGCGTGCTGCGCGCCCGTCTCCCTGCCGCGGAAGGTGTAGCCGCATTCCTCGCAGGTGAAGTCGGTGTAGCCGCCCTTGTCGCAGGAGGGCGGGGTGACGTCCTCGCGGAGGGAGTGCCCCGTGACGTTCACTTTCGCCCCGCAGACGGAGCAGGGCTGCCAGTGGGAGGTCTCGTCGTGCGCCATGACCCCCTCGCTCACGGTGTGGGCGACGGGGTCTACGGGCGCGTCTGCATACCAATACCCGCACACCGTGCAGGTGTGTTTGGTGTAGCCCGCCCCGTAGCAGGTGGGCGCGACGGTATCATCGCGGTAGATGTGGCCCGAAATGTCCCTCTCCCCCTCGGTGACGGGCTTCCAGTGGCTCGTGCCGTCGTAGCGGTATTCCCCGCTCTCTTCGGGAGGAAGGGGAGACTTTTCGTCGGCGATATAGGCATACCCGCAGGCGCAGGCGTGCAGGGTGTAGCCCGCGGAGGTCCCGGTCGGAGGGATGACGGTCTCCGTAAAGACGTGTTCGCCCTTGCCCGTCTTCGTGTCGTGCGAGCAGGTGGACGGGTGCCAGTGCGCCTCGGCGTCGAACGCCCACGCCTCCGAATAGCTGTGCGTGTGCTTGCCGCCGCACCCCGCCGCCGCCACGGCTACCGTGGCGGAAAGCAGCGTGAGAAGGCAAATTTTTGCGATCCCAAATTTACGATCCATAGGTATTCCTCCCTCAACCTTTGCGTTTCTTCGAGACGGCGAGCCCCGCTCCCGCAAGGAGCGCGATCGCAGCCGCGATCCCCGCGCCGCCGAGCACGCCGCCGCAGCCCTCCTTCGGGCTGTTATCCTCCGTCCCGTCCCCTGCGGGGGTGGGAGCGGAGAAGGTGACGGCGACGGTGTACGTCTTTTGGGTGCCGTCCTCCGCAGTAACGGTGATGACGATGCTGCTTTGTTCCGCCTTGCAGGCGTAGCTCGCGCCCTCCGCAACTTCCGCATAGACCGCGATCTGCCCGAGCGAGACGCCCGCGGGGGCCGTGTAGCTGCCCGCACCGTCCGTTATGGCGATCTCAACGCCGTTCAGGGTGAGCTTTATAAGGGACGCGTCCGCACTCATCTGCACGAGGGTGACGGTGTATTCCTTCTCATCGCCGCTCTCTGCCGTGACCGTGATCTTCACCGTCCCGTTTTGGGGCTGCGAGACGGCGACGTCCGCCGAAGAGGAACGGGGCGTGCCGTTCACTTCGGGAAGGGTGCCCTTGTATTTCACGGTGTAGGCCGTCTTGTCGGGATCGAACCCTTCGAGGGGCTTTCCGCCGACCGTGATGCCCGAGAGCGCCGCGTCGGTGTCGAGCTCTGCGAGGGTGACGGTGTAGACTTTCCTCGCCGAACCGTCGGCCGAGGTGACGGTGACCGTTATCTTGTGCGAGCCGACGTCATACACTTTTTCCGCCGTCCCGCCGCTTGCCGCCGTGAAGGTGAGTGCCTTGAAGACTTCCTCGCCCTGCCCCTTGTTCACGGTGACGGTGTATTCGGTCTCCGTCGCGGAGAAGGCAGGCGAAAGGGAGAAGGTCCCCGCCGAAAGGGCGGAAAGGGAGGCCTCCGAGGAGAGGGCGACGGGCTTTAAGTAGTACGCCTTCGTCTCCCCGTTCTCGTTCGTGACCTCGATCTTCAGCTTGCCGCCCTCGAGGTCGGCTTGGGTGTAGACGCGCTCCGCCGTCCCCGCCGCGCCCGCCGCAAGGGTGAGGCGCACCGTGAGGGAGAAGCTCGTGAGGCTCTCCACCGCGACCTCGACGTCCGTCCCAAAGTCCGCGGGCGTGAGGGCGAGGGGGCTCTTGCCGCCCGTCACCTGCATGGAGAGGAAGGTCTCCTCGCTCTTCGTCTCAAAGCGGATCGTGTAGATCCTGTCGAAGGCGGGGAAGAGGGTGTAGGAGCAGCGCACCGTGGCGACGTGGGTCGCCTGGTTGTAGGTGAAGGTCGCCGCGTAGTTGTCGTCGCCGCTGTCCCCTTCGATCTTCTTCACGGCGTTCTCGCCCGCCGCGATCGTCGAAAGGTCGGTGCCCGCGGGAAGACGGACCACGATCTCGTTCGCCGCGTTTTCGGGCACTTCGAGCGGGACATTTTCCCCCGTGCCTATTTTATAGCCGAGCTTTTCCGCCTCGACGTTGAGGGTGCGGCGGAACTTGACGGTGGCGGTGCGGGTCATGCCGTTCTTTTTGAGGGTGACCGTTACGCCCGCCTCGTCCTTTTCTGCCGTCGCGGGGGCCTCGACGGGCTTATAGGTGTATTCGATGCCGCTCTCCGTGACGCCCTTCTTGTTTTCGCCCTCCGCCGTAACGCTCTTCGCGCCGCCGAGGAGAAGGTCGGGATAGGTGAGCCCCTCCGCGTCGTAGTAGGCGGGCGCGGCGGCAAGGAATTCCGCAATGGTGTTGTACGAAGCCTTCACTTCCTCCGCCGTCATGGCGTAGGCGTAGATGTCCGTTTCGTCGAAACGGGACTTGTATTCGCTGTCTAAATGGTGGCGGTGAAGACCGATCTTCGCGCCCGCGTTGAACGCCTCGACGGCGATCTTCGCCTTTTCGGTGACGGCGGGGTCGTTCTCGAAGGTGACGGCAAGCTCGCCGTCCTTATACATGAGCACCCGCCCCGTGCCGTTCACATAGGTGACGGTGACGGTGTAGAACACATAGCCGCCCGAGGTGGGGGTGTTGAAGAAGCCCGACTTCGCAGTTTCGTCGCCCAAAGAGGAGTCGGTCCAAACGCCCTCGCTGTTGGAGAGGTTACCCCACCCCGTGTTCGGGTTTCCGTTCCCGTCCAAGACGTGCCACTGCATCGTCCCCTTCTCGAAGATGACGCCGTGCGTTTTGCCGAGGACGACAAACACCGCTTCCCACGGCTTAGTGGGATTTTCCATCTTCATCCAGGTGGAGAAGGTGAAGCCCGTCACGCCGCCCATAGCGGGAACTTCCGCGGTGGTGAAGCCATTTTTTGGAAGTTCGATCCCGTTGCCCGAAACACCGTCGACGACGGCCGCCGCGACGGCGGGACGGCTTTCGGAGACGGATACGTTCCACTCGCCCTGCCGCACGGTCATATCGAGCGCGTCGTTCTTCTTCAAGCCGTTCGTCTCGCTGTCCCAGCTCAAGCCCTCAAACGTTTTGTTGTCGGAGCTCTCGTCGTAAGACCAGTGGGCGGCCTGCCCCTCTTTTTTCGCCTTGTAGGAAACTTTGTATGCCGTCGTGTTTTCCGCCGTGATCTTATCCTTGAGAGTGAAGGTGAGGACGTGCGTTGCGCCGTCGTAGGAGAAGTCCTCGAGGGTCACGCCGTTCGGATAGACGGGGACGACGTCCTCTTCCGCAATGCTTGCGGGAAGTTCGTCGGTGTAGACGACCTGCGTCGCATGGTCGAGCTTTAAGCCCTTCACGGCGGGAGGCGCCGTATCGGCGCGCTCGCGCTTTAATGTAATGGTATAGGAGAGGCCCTCTCCGACCCCTTCCGCCGCCGCCTGTGTGACGATGACGTTCTGGCCGTTGTATTGGATCTCCGCATTCACTTCGGCGAGGTTGGAGCTCCCCCCGTCCTCGACCGTGGCCTCGAATTCCACCTTGTAGGTATCGGGCGAGAGGGTCACTTCATACTCCGTCGTCTCGGGTTTGAAGCCCTCGATCTCCTCCGCCTCACCGTCGTTGATCTTGAGTTTCAGCGAGGAGAGCTTGACGACCTTCTTCTTGGTCTGCGTGACCTCGAAGGCGTAACTGTCGCTCCCCGCGGTGTATGTGACGGTCGCCGTTCTCACGTTCCCCGCGAGCTCGCCCACCGTGTAGGTGTAGTTGAAGCCGTCGCCCGCGGCAGAATAGACCCCCTCCGCCTCCGTGACATTTGCCGCTTCCACGCCGCCGATGAGGATCTTGGGGAAGGGCTCGGCGTCGGACGTGAAGCGGACCGAGCCGCCGTTGTCCGCGGAATACTCGCTCGTTTCGCCCTCGAGCTTCACCGTTTTGCCGTGGATCGCCTTGATGCCCTTATATTCCTTATAGAGCGCCGTGCCATCTTCCTCCGCTGTAAATGCGGAAATCGTCGAGAATGTCGGCGCGGTCGTCCGTCGTATCGTGCGCCAGACGGATGCCGAGCTTGCCCGTCGTTTGGTTCTTCGCGGCGGTCATGATCGACCCCAAGATATAGGGGATTTGGTCCTTCCCCGTGAATGTCTGTTTAAGGACGCCGTCGCGATATGCCCTCATCTCCGTCGAGGTGACGGTGTAGGTCACTTGATACCAAGTATCCGGCTTCATGTTGTCGACGTAAGCCCCGCCGTTATCGTTGTTCGTATTGTTGTGGGTGACGACGAAGGAATCCCAGCCGGCGCCCGCTTCCATTGTTCCGACCGCATGCGCAGAGGCGTTTTCCTTCCACGGGTCGCCCTCGTTCGCTCTGCCCGCGTTGCCCTGCATGGTGCCCTTGCCGAAACGTCCGCCGTCCTTTCCGTCGTAGAACTCGACGAGGCTCCCCCAATAGGTGGTGATATTCTTCACCCAGATGGAGACCGTCATACCCTCGGCGTCTTGGGGAAGGTGGAAACTTGCGCGCGCGTGCGCCTTGCCCGTGAAGGAGAGCGCGGAGCTCCCCTCAACGCCTTCCGCCTTCTCGACGACACCCGTATTCGCGTTGTTCACGTGGTACTGAACGGTCGCGTCCGCAGCGGGATCGGCGACGTAGGTCTTCGTCTCCGCGTCCCACTTGTAGGCGGGAAGTTTCCCGTCCTTCACTTCGTCCAGCCCGTATTTTACGACGAGCTTTTCGTTGCGCGCATAGGTCGCCGCAAGATCCGCATTGCCTTCCGCGGCGGCGATGTGCGAAACGGGTTTGGGCAGCGTCAGGACCCCCGCGACGAGGGACGCGCCGAGCGCAAGGAGCGCCGCGCAGCCGCCGATCCGCTTTCCGAGTGTTTTCATCCTTTTCCTCCCTTATTTTGAGGTGAGAATGAAGTAACATAAAATAGTATAATATGTCCATATCTTTGATAAAAAAAGGCAGTTTCGTCCATACAAAAATCGGGGGAGATCTATTGATTTTTCCAAAATGCTGTGTTAGTATAATATCGCGCGTTTCCGCATGCGGGAACGCGGAAGGAGGAACGCATGAAACGGTTCTTGGGTCTTGTCGGCGCTGTGGCGTTCTGCGCGGCCGCCCTCGCGGGGGTGAGCGCCGCCGAAATCAAAGAAGAAACCCCTCTCGCGCAAGCGGAGACGGCCTCCTCGGAGGTGAACGGGGACTACCTCTCCCCTCTCGTCACCCTCCGCGCCGATCCCTATCTCTACAAAGACAGTGAGACGGGCACCTACTACTTCACGGGCTCCCATCCCCTCTACGACCGTATCGAGCTCACCTCGGCGGACTCGGTGAACGGCATCGCGGCGGCCACTCCCAAGACGATTTGGACCGCCCCCTCCACCACGCACCACGTGTGGGCGCCCGAGATCCACTATGTCATGGGCAAGTGGGTCATCTACTACGCCGCGAGCGAAAACGGCGATTGGGACATCAAGTGCTACGCCCTGCAATGCAAGGGGGACGACCCCATGCACGACGACTGGGAGTATATGGGCAAGATCAAGGTCGCCGAAGGGGACAGCTTCTCCAACAACAGCGGCATGTGCCTCGATATGACGGTGTTTGAAAACGCGGGCAAGTGGTATGCGATCTGGGCGCAGAAGCCCAACTCCTCCAACCTCTACCTCGCCGAGATGGAGGACCCCCTCACCCTGAAGACGAAGTCCATGCTCCTCACCCGCCCCGACTACGACTGGGAGCGCGCGGGCGGACAGTCTGTGAATGAGGGCCCCGCGGTGATGAAACACGGCGGGAAGATCTTCGTCACCTACTCCGCCGCGGCGACCAACGCCGCCTACTGCATGGGCATGCTCGAGATCGACGCCTGCGACGATCCCCTCGAAAAGAGCAACTGGACGAAATCGCCCGAGCCCGTGTTCCGAACGGACGCGTCCCGCAAGATCTACGGTCCCGGGCACAACTGCTTCGTGGAGGGGGACAAGGGCGAGCTCTTGTGCATGCTCCACTTCCGCGACTATCCCAACATTCAGGGCGGCGACGGGAACAGCCTCTACGACTACAACCGCCACGCCCACGTGATGAAGGTGGACTTCGACAGGAACGGAAAGCCGATCTTCGACTTCGACCCTGACGAGCTCTACAACACCGGCTTCACCGACCATCAGAAATAAACGAACCGCCCGAGGCGCCCCGCCCCGGGCGGTTTTTTGCTTTCCGCAGGGACGCTTTTCCGCCGCCCACCCCCCTACCCCCCCCTCCGCGGAGGGGGCACCCCCCGCACCCCTACCCCTCGTCCCCCAAAGGAGGGCGAGGGCAGCTTGCTCGGACCCCCTTCTCGGCGCCCCAAAGCAGAGCGAGGGCAGAAGTACGGCGGCAAACAGCGAAAGGCCTACCCCTTTTCAAGGGGGAGGCTCCCCCGCTTGCGGGGGTGGTGGGGATTATCGATCGTCATACCCCATCCCCATCCGTCACGGCAAGCCGTGCCACCCTCAGCGCAAGGCATGCCTTCGGCACCCTTCCAACGGAAGGGAAGGGCTTTCTTTCGGCGATTTTGCGCTTGACTTGCTCTTCTGCGGGTGTTATAATCGAAAAATAAGGAGGCGTGTGATGAAAATTCCAGATCCCGAACAGGCACGGGCGATCGAAGATCTCTCCTCGAATATCCTCTTGCTCGCGAGCGCGGGAACGGGCAAAACGTTCACCGTAGCCCGAAAAGTGGAGCGCGTCCTCCAAGAAAAAATCGCAAAGCCCGGGGAGATCCTCCTTCTCACCTTCACCGTGAAGGCGTGCGGGGAGATGCGGGACGACCTCGCAAGCTGCCCCGGGGCTGCGGGCGTGGAGATCAGGACCATCCACGGCTTCTGCCTCTCCCTCCTCGCGGAAGAGGGAAAACGGACGGGCGCCGTCCCCTTCGCCGTCTGCGACGAGGTGGACGAGGAGGAGATCCTCGGGAAGGTCTTTTCGGAAAAAATTGCCCTCCTCGACATGGAGCGGATCGCAAAAGAGCGGTATTCCCTTTCCCTCGATGAGGTCCTCTCCCGCGACCCCGTTTGGCTCGCCGCGGGGAAACATTCGGGGTTCTACCGCCGCATGGACGACGGGAGCTACCTCGGCACGGAGGGGGTGATCGGCGGGGAGGACGCCCGCCTTGTAAAGCCCGCCGCCTTCCCCTGCCCCGACTGCAAGACGGTACAGGAGGGCGGAACGGTTTGTTCCGCGTGCGGGTTCGATTTCCGCTCCTATATCCCCCCGAGAAAGTTTGAACTCGGAAAGTACGGGCACTATCGCGATCTCGTCTCTCTCTTGAAGCACGAGCGCGCCCGCGTGCCGAAGAGCGGCGACGAGGAAAAGGACTATGCGGAGGCGTTCGCCCGTCTCAAAGAAAGGGACGCGGAGGGGCTGAAACGCGTCTTCACCTACCGCCGCGAGGGCGGGGACGACAACTTCGACCGCGTGTTTTACGGCAAGGCGGAGCGCTATATCGGCGCCCTCATGCACGCCTACTGCGCCGAGATGCGCAAGTGCGGCCGCCTCGATTTCGACGACCTCGTGGTCGGCGCGCGGGACCTCCTCCTCGACGAAGAAGTGTGCGCACGGGTGAGGAAGAAATACCGCTTCATCGTGGTGGACGAGACGCAGGACACGAGCGCCCTCGAGTACGACGTACTGAAACGGCTGTTCCCCGGCGCCCTCGTGATGATGTGCGGGGACTTTTTCCAGACCATCTACGAATGGCGCGGCTCCCGTCCCTTCGAGATTGCGGAGGACTTCCGCAAGCAGTTCGGCGCGAAGACGTATGCCCTCGCCGAAAACTACCGCGCCACCCGCAAGCTCGCCGCGGCGGCATACGGATTTTTGCAAAAAGTGTGCCCCGCCGACCTCCTTCCGCCCCGCTTTTCGGTGCGGAGCACCGAGGAGGGGGAACCCGTCCGCTTCGTGCAGTGCACGGGCGACGGCGCGGAGGAGAACTTCATCTTCCGCTACCTCCTCAAACACCGCGGGGAGAACGTGTGCGTGATGGCGCGCTCCAACCGCTATATCGAGAGGCTCTTCCGCAGATTTACGGCGCTGAACAGGGCCCTTCCCCCCGAAGAGCAGCTCTCCTTCTTCGCGGCGGGAGACTTCCGTCTCTTCAAGTCCGCCGTCGCCAAAGACATGCTCGCCCTCTTTGCCCTCCTCACGGGCCCCGACGACGGGATCGCGGCGGAGCGCGTCGCGGCGAGATACCCGAGGATCGGCCCCGCCACCCTCGCAGCCCTTCGGGACGGGCGAAAGACGGGGGTATCCCTCCCCTTCCTCCTCGCCTCCGATCGGGAGGGCGACCCCCTCGCCCCTCTCCTCCGCGCACAGGAGGAGGGAAGGCTCGTCGTGTACGACACCGAGACGACGGGGCTCGACACCGAAAAGGACCAAGTCATCCAGATCGCCGCCGTAAAGCTCAAAAAGGAGGGACGGGCGGAGTTTATGCGGTTCGTGATGCCCGAGCGGGAGATCTCGGAGGGCGCCCTCCGCACCCACGGGTATTCGGAGGAATACTTGCGCGCGCACGGCGCCGTTTCCCAAAGAGAGGCGCTTGAGGAATTTTCGGCGTTTGCGGAGGGGTGCGTGCTCGTCGGGCACAACGGGAAGAAGTTCGACCGTCCCCTCCTCGACCGCTCCCTGCGCGACTGCGGGCTGCCTCCCCTCCCTGCCGAGGCGGAATACGACACCCTCGAGCTTTCCCGCATGCTGCTGCCCGACCTGCCCGACCACAAGCTCGCCACCCTCTGCGGGGCGCTCGGGATCGTGAACGAGCGGGCGCACGACGCCTTTGAGGACGTCGCCGCGACCTCGGGGGTGCTCGAGCGCCTCCTCTCCGGCTTTCTCCGCCCGAGTGCGGGAGAGGACCGTCCGCCGCTGCGAAAAGAGGCTCGCCCCTCTTCGCGCCGCCCTCCGTACCCTTGCGGAAATTTTGCGGACGAACGACACGGACAAGTTTTTCGACCGCGCCGAGGCGGAATTTTCCTTCTCCGCCCGCTGTGAAAAGGCGTGGGAGCGGGAAAACCCCTCTATGCTGCGCCTCCTCGCCGCGGAAAAGGCGAAGGACGGGTGCCTGAAAGACGCCCTTTCGAGCCTCGTCGCCGAATCCGCCCTCACGGGGAGCGAGATGGATGCGCTCGCAAAGAAACTCAACAAGATCCCCATCGTCACCGTCCACCAATCGAAGGGGTGCGAATTCGACTCGGTGATCCTCGCGGGCGCCGACGGGTTCCACTTCCCCCTCGCGGGCGCCGAAGAGAGCGGGCGGGAAGAGGAGGAAAAGCGGGTGTTTTACGTCGCCATCACCCGCCCGAAAAAGAGCCTTCTTCTCACCTGCCGCCGGACCGAAAACTCGCGGCGCGGGCCCACACCCTACCTCTTCCTCCTCCCGGAGGAGCTCGTCGAGCGCTACATCAGCGACGGAAAGCATACGGAAAAGATATGAAAAACCGCCCCCATCGGGCGGTTTTTTCGACCCCATGTCGCAATTATGAGACCCTTCGGTAGAGATAGCACCCGCAGGGGAGCTCCTCGCGGGAGAAGTTCCCCGTAAGGAGCACATCGTCTCTCGGCACGTGCAGAAGACGGAGTTCTCTGCAATCGGCGAAGGCGTCCGCCGCGACCGAAGAGGGGTCCAAGCCGCACGCCTCGATCTCCGCAAGATGCGGGCAGGCGTAGAAGGCGTGGGAGACGAGCGCGCCGCCCCGCACCTTCACCCGAAAGAGCGTTTCGGGCACGCGGAAGGAGGCGCCGTCCGAAAAGAGACGGGCGAACATGCCGTCCGCATCCGTCCCCGCAAGGGAGAGGGAACTCCCGACGAAGGGCAGATCGGCGGAGAGGAGCTTCCCCGCCGCGAGCAGGGCGCCGCGGTCGGCAAAGTCATACTCGCCGAGGACGAGCTCGCCCGCGTTTGCGCAGACGGTGACGAGGCGTTTCCCGCCCGCCGTGTGCAGATAGAGCGCCCCGTCCGCCGCCTCATAGGGCGGTTCGGCGCGGAACTCCGAAAAGGAGTGCTCTGTGAGCCCGTCCACCTGCGCCGTGGAGGTGAGGGTGAGCCGCTTTGCCGTCACCCCCTTGCGCGCGGAGACGGACATCTCCCCGAACACGACGAGCTCCTCCCCCTCCCGCGTTTGGGCGGCGGAGAGCCCGTTTTGCCAAACAAAAAAGCCGTCTGCATAATACAGACGCCCTTTGAAAGAGAGGTCGAGCGCGGCGCGGGCGAGCGAGGGAAGGCCGCCGAAGGAATAAGCGGCAATGGCGGAAAAATCGTTTCCGCCGAGAACGGAGACCGCATGCGCCAATTCCTCGCCGAGCGGGACCCTTCCGCGCACCCCTTCGCGCAGAAAGAGCGCGTCTCCCGTCTCCGAGACCCCCGTGCAGCATGCCGCGAGCGCGCCCTCTTCCTCCTCCGTGACGGCGCCGTTCTCCCACTCGCAGAGATACCGCTCCGCCTCCGTTACGGGCGTGACGCCGCATAACAGCCCCGCGCAGAGCAGGACCGCATACAGTGCCGTGAAGACCGCGCCGATCGCCCTTTTGATCGAAGACATGTTTCCGCTTCCGCCGTTTTTCGTGCTTTTTCCCCATTATACGACGTTTTTCGACGCTTCGCAAGAAGGGACCCGAAAATTTTCAAAAAAATTTTTCGGATGGCGTTTTTGGGGGAAGGAGGCAAGGATACGGACGCCCCTGCCCCCTCCATAGGAGGGGGTGTCCCGCAGGGACGGGGGTGGGCAAGGCGGACTTCGTACTTTGGGATCCTTCGACACGCCGAGCCGCCCGCAGAAGCGGGCGGCTCGGCGGCTCAGGATGACGTATTTTATAGCGGGAGAGAAATTCGAGCTTTCTCGGCGCCCCCTTTTGGGGGAGCTCTTCCGCATCTATGCGGAAGTGAGGGGGTTTCGATGGAACTGCAAACCCCTATCCCCCCTTCGGGGTACTTCCCCCAAAAGGGGGAAGCAAGAATGAGGAGCGTATCGGGGTACTTCCCCAAGAGGGGAAAGCAAGGGAGGGTGTGCCGGGGTACTTCCCCCAAAAGGAGGAAGCGAGAGTGAGGCACAAAGAAAAAGCGGCGGGGATGTTCCCGCCGCCCCGATCTTACAGATCGTCCGCGTCTTGAACGGGGTCGTCCCCGTCCGCGGCGCACACGCCCGTATAACTTCCGAGCGCGTCCTCTTCAGAGCGCATTTTCGCGCCCCGTTTGAGGGTTTTCGCCGTCACTTGCAGTCCTTGCAGTTGGTGCTCTTCGCGTTCTTCACGCTCTTGGAGCTCTGCGCGTTCTTCGTGTTTTCGGTCGTCTTGTTGGTCGTTTTTTTCATAGATTCTCCTTTTTGAAGGGCAGGTGAAGCTCGACTTCCCCCTGCGACGCGCCGCAAAGCGGGCATACATTCCAAGCCTCTTTTGAAGTGTGCATATAGCCGCATTCTCCGCAGATCCACAGCATCGGGCGGTCCGCCTTGTAGAGGGAGCCGTCCTTGAACGCCTCAAATAGGTAGTTGAAGATGATCCGATGGTTTTCTTCGACTTTTGCGACCTGTTCGAATTTGAGCGCGATCTGCTCAAACCCCTCCTCTCTCGCGATCCGTGCGAACGAGGGGTACAGGTTTTCCGCCTCGTCCTGCTCGTCGATCGCGGCAAAGCGCAGATTGTCCTCCAAAGTGCCCGCATGGAAGGGGAAACTCGCTTCGATCCTGATGTCGTCGCGGCTCCCCGCATTGGCGAGCAGTGTCTCGAAGAACACCTTCGCGTGGTTGGTCTCGTTCTTCGCGATCGTGCGGATCGTGTCCGCGAGGACCTTGTAACCCTGCTTCATTGCCTCTTTCACCGTGAGTTGATACCGCATCCCCGCCTGGCACTCCCCCGCAAAACCGCGGGCGAGGTTGTGATAGGTGCGCGTTTCGGTAAAGTCCATAGCTGCCTCCCTTACGACCCTATTTTGGGCAGACGGGTCCCGTTTTATACAAAAAAATCGGCAGATCTATGTTCTGCCGAAGTAGTAAAAAAAGGCAAGCCCGGGGGCGAGGAGAAGGGGCAGTAAAAAGAGCAGGCCCTTAAGCAGCAAGCCGAGAAAATATCCGCGGCGCACCGCCTCTTGCGGCGGCATTTTTAAGAGCCGCTCTGCCTCCTTGCGAAAAGCATACAAATACGCGGGAATGAAGCCGAACGTCCAAAACCCGACAAAGACGCAGGTGACGGCGACGATACGCACATCCTCCCACCCCGCCTCGGGCAGGAATAGGATGCAGAGGACGACCGCGGCGGAGAGGACGAGGGAAGAGAAAAGGACGAGGAGCTTTTCCCTATAATTGCTTTTCATCGCTCCCCTCATCCGGCGGCGCCTCGGGCGTCTCGGACGGCGCGCTCTCTTCGGGCGCGGGAGCGTGCACGGTCACTTTCCCCGCGACCGCCTCCAACATGGAGAGGTACTCCTTTCGGTCGGCCGGGGTGCCCTCGATGAGGAGGACGTCCCCCTCTTCAAGCACGGTGCCGCCCTTCGGGACGATGCGCTCCCCGCCCCGTCTGATCTCTACGACGAGGGCGGAGAAGGGCCAGAGGATGTCGCGGATCTGCCGCCCCGCGGAGCGGGCGTCCGCCGTCACGTCCACGACGAGCCGCTCCTTCTTCTTGGCCGTTTCGGCGAGCATCTCGTCGAGCAGTTTTTCATAGAGGGGCTCGGTGCGGAAGACGTCCCCCACGAGGTACCCCACCGCCACGCAGAGGACGGCGGGAAGGAGGAAGGAGAAGTCCCAAGTGAGTTCGACGACCATGACGATCCCCGTGATGGGCGCCTTGACGACCGTCGTGAAGAAGGTGACGGCGCAGAGGATGACGAGGGTATCGGAGAGGGCGGGGTCCATGCCCATGCGCCCGAAGAGAAGGCTCATGAGGCCGCCGAGCGACGCGCCCATCGCCATCATGGGGACGGAGGCGCAGCAGGGAAGATCGCTCCCCACGTTTGCGACCGTAACAACGAGCCGAAGAACGAGCACGGCGAGCAAAATTGCCCATATGGGGGCGGAAAACAGGGTGTTTGTAAGCTGTGCGCCCGAAGCGAGGTCCTCGATGAAGTGCACGCCGCCGCCCATCGCGTAGGAGGTGAGGAGCCCCGCCGCCCCCGCGAGGAGGAAGGGGACCGTGTACTTCCCCATCCCCTTCCAAAAGGTGAGACGGCGGAAGAGCTTGCGCGCGGCGAAGAGGAGGAAGTAAAACCCGACCCCGACGAGGGAGACGGCAAGCGCCGCGCCGAGCGCGTAGAGACAGAAGAAGAGTTCCACCCCGCCCGCGAGGGAAAATCCCGCGAAGAAGGGCCCCGTGGAGAGCCCGACGAGGGGGGCCAAGAGGGTGCGGACGGTGACGGCGACGACCACCGAGGAGAAGGAGCAAACGAACACCTCGGGGGTGAAGCGCTTGTGCGCCTCCTCGTAGGCGAACACCATGCCCGTGAGGGGGGCGTTGAGGGCAACGGCGAGCCCCGCGCAGGCGCCGCCCGTAATTTCATAGCGGCGGACGAGGGCGTTGCGGCGGAGCATGCCGCTCACGGCGTTTCCGCAGGAGCCGCCGATCATCGCGCTCGGCCCCTCCACCCCCGCGGAGAGCCCGCAGAACACCGTGAAGAGGCTGGCGGCGAACATGCCCGTGAGCCCCTCGTACCACTTGAAGCGGAAGAGGCCGCGGGTGGCCCCCTCCGTCTGCGCAAAGCCCGTGCCGCGGACGGCGGGCAAAAAGCGCAAGACGCCCCCTATCACGATACTCCCCGCAAAGAGAGCGAGAAAGAGGAGGGGGACGAAGGCGGGATTTTCGCGGAAAAAGCCGTAGTAGCCGCGCGAAAATTCTTCGCACAGCTCGGCAAGCGCGAGATAACAGGTGACGACGAGCCCCGAAAGAGCGCCCGTCAACACCCCCACCGCGACGATCTGAAACCCCAAATAGGTCTTTTTTCCGAGATCGTTTTTCGCTTTCATCTCCGTAATTCTATCACCTTTTCCGGAAAAATGCAATCATCCCGCAAATTGCGCCCTGTAAAGTTCGGCGTAGAAGCCGCCCTTTGCGAGGAGTTCCCCGTGCGTACCCTGCTCCACGATGCTCCCCGCCCTCATCACGACGATGAGGTCCGCCGTCTCGATGGTGGAGAGCCTGTGGGCGACGACAAAGCACGTCCTCCCCTGCATGAGGCGGGCGAACGCGTCCTGCACGAGCCGCTCGGTGCGGGTGTCGATGGAGCTCGTCGCCTCGTCGAGGATGAGCATGGGCGGGCGGCAGAGCATCACGCGGGCGATGCAGAGGAGCTGCTTCTGCCCCTGCGAGAGAGAGCCCTCCCCTTTCAGCACCGTGTCGTACCCCTGCGGGAGGCGCATGATGAAGGAGTGGCAGTGCGCCGCTTTCGCCGCCGCGACCATCTCCTCCTCCGTGCAATCGGGGGCGCCCATGCACAGGTTTTCGCGCACCGTCCCCTCTTTGAGCCAAGTTTCCTGCAACACCATGCCGTAATTTTCGCGGAGGGAGGCGCGGGTGACCGAGCGAACGTCCTTTCCATCCACCTCCACCGCCCCGCCCTGCACGTCGTAAAAGCGCATGAGGAGGTTGACGAGGGTCGTTTTGCCGCACCCCGTGGGACCGACGATGGCGATCCGCTTCCCCGCGCCCGCCGTAAGGGAGAGCCCCTCGATGAGTTTCTTTTCGGGGGAGTAGGAGAAGGTGACCTCTTTTAAGGCGACCTCCCCCTCCGCCTCGCCGAGGGCGGGAAGATCTTCGTCCGGGGGCTCCTCTTCCTCCCCGATGAGGGCAAACAGCCGCTCCGCGCAAGCGAGAGCGTTCTGGAATTCCGCCGCCACCTCGGAGATCTCGTTGAAGGGCTTGGTGTATTGGTTGGCGTAGGAGAGGAAGGTGGTGAGCCGCCCCACTGTGAAGGGCACGGCCGCGCCCGCCGTGGTGATCACGAAGATGCACCCCGCGAGGGCGACCGCCGCGTAGACGAGGGCGTTGATGAAGCGGGTGGTGGGGTTGGTCGTAGAGGAGAGGAAGACGGCCTTTAAGGAGACCTTGCGGTAGTTCTCGTTGCCCGCGCGGAACACCTCCTCGTTCTCCCCCTCGTGGGAGTACGCCTTCACGACTTTGAGACCCGCCACCGCCTCGTCGAGGAAGGCGGTCTGGTCGGCGCGCACCTCCGACTGCTTGCGGAAGGTGCGGTAGGTACTCAAGGCGATGAAGCGCGCCGCGAAGAAGGAGACGGGCGTAATGCAGAAGACGATGAGGGCGATCTCCCAGCGGAGGGCGAGCATTACGCCGAGCACGCCCACGATGGCGGAGAGCCCCGTGAAGAGCTGGTTGAAGGCGAGGAGGAGCCCCTCCGAAAACTGCTCCGCGTCCGAGATGATGACGCTCGCCGTCTCCCCGAAGGGGCGGGAGTCGAGATAGGATAGAGGCAGGCGGGAGATCTTCGAGAAGGCGTCTTTCCGCACCGAACAGAGGATATGGTAGACGACGCGGTTGCCCGCCGCCGACAAAAACCACTGGGCGACCCCCGTCGCCGCCACGCATGCGCCGATCGCGATGAAGTACCGGTTGAGAGCGGAAACATTCTCCCCGAGGCAGTCGATGGCGCTGCCCACGAGGAAGGGCACGGCGAGCTGCCCCGCCGAGACGAGCACGGAGAGGAGAAGGACGAGGACAAAGAGCGCCGTCTCCCCCCTTGCATAGGAGAAGATGCGCTTTAAGGTTTTCATCTTGCTCCCCTTCATGCCTCTTCCTCCTTGAATTGGGTACGGTAAATTTCACGGTAGAGCCCGCAACGGGAGAGGAGCTCTTCGTGGGTGCCCGCGCCGACGATCTTGCCGTCGTCGAGGACGAGGATGAGGTCGGCGTGCATGAGGGAAGCCGCCCGCTGGGAGACGATGAACGTCGTCCCCTTCCGCTCCTTGAGGGAGGCGCGGAGGCGGGCGTCCGTCGCGTAGTCGAGGGCGGAGGCGGAGTCGTCGAGGATGAGGATCTCGGGATCCTTCACGAGGGCGCGGGCGATGGCGAGCCGCTGTTTCTGCCCGCCCGAGAGGTTCCGCCCCTCCTGCTCGACCGTGCCGTCCAGCCCCCCCTTCGCCTCCAAAACGTCGAGCGCCTGTGCCGCCTTGCATGCGGCAAGAAGCTCTTCGTCCGTCGCATTTTTTCTACCCCATTGCAAGTTTTCGCGGATGGTGCCGCGGAAAAGGACGGATCTTTGGGGGACGACCGCGATCTTCTCGCGGAGCACTTCATAGGGCACGCCGTTCACGTTTTCGCCACCGACGCGCACCGTCCCCTTCGTCGCCGCATAGAAGCGGGGAAGAAGGCTTATGAGCGTGCTCTTCCCCGAGCCCGTGCCGCCGAGGACGCCCACCGTCTCCCCCTCCTTCACCGAGAAGGTGATGTTTTTCAGGACGGGAGCCCCGCCGCCCGCGTAGGAAAACTCCACGTTTTCAAAGGAGACGGCGTACCCGTCCTCCTTTTTATCGGGCGCGGAGAGCACGGAGGGCTCGGGGGGAAGATCGAGCACGGCACCCACCCGCTTTTGGCAGGCGACCGCGCGCGAGACGGTGACGATGAGGTTCGCGAGCTTGATGAGTTCGACGAGCACGAGGGAGAGATAGCCGTAGAGCGCCATCATGTCCTCCTGCGTGAGGGCGCCGATCTCCACCCGCAGGCCGCCCGCGTACACGAGAAGAATGGCGGCGGCGTTGACGATCGCAAAGGTGAGAGGAGCGCTGACCGCCGCGACCCGTCCCGCCTTCTTTTGGGCATTTTTGAGTTTTTCCGCCCGCGAGGAGAAGAGCTCCCGCTCCGCCCCCTCCCTCCGGAAGGCGCGCACGACGCGCACCCCCGCAAGATTTTCGCGGGTGGAGGAATACACGCCGTCGAGGTCCCGCTGCACGTTGCGGTAGAGGGGGGCCGTTGCCGCCATCACGGCGAACACGACGATGAGGAGGACGGGGATCATCCCCGCGAACACACACCCCGCCACGGGGTCGACGACGAACGCCATCGCCATCGCGCCGAACACCACGAAGGGAGAGCGGAGGAGGATGCGGAGGGTCATGTTCACCCCCGACTGCACTCCGTTGACGTCGCTCGTGATGCGGTTGAGCATGGCGGGCGTGCCGAGCCCGTCGATCTGCGGGAAGGAGAGGGATTGGAGCTTGACAAAGAGCCTTTCGCGGAGGGCGGAGGAGACCCCCACCGCCGCTTTCGCCGCGAAATATTGCGCCGTGAGGGCAAAAAGAAGTCCCGCCGCGCCGAACGCGACGAGGACGAGACAGCCCTTTACGATATAGGAAATGTCCCCCTCCCCCGCCGTGCCGACCCGCGCGATCTCCGCGACCGCGAGGGGCACAAGGAGCTCCAACACGACCTCGCAGAGCTTGAAGAGCGGGGCGAGGATCGCTTCGGCACGATATTTTTTGAGACAGGCGAAGAGATGTTTCAAACGAACTCCTTATAGTCTTGCAAGGAAGAGATACACATAGTAGCCGACGAACGAGAGGAGCATGACGGCTCCCGCCCACCGCTTCACTTTCCCCCTCGAAGCCATCGCGCAGAAGAGGAGGAGAAGGACGGCGGCGAGGGCGACGAGCCCGTCGATGAGGTTCTCCCCCACCGTGAAGGCGAGCGGGTGGAAGAGGGAGGAGACCCCCGCCACCAGAAAGATATTGAAGACGTTGCTGCCGAGGACGTTGCCCACGGCGATGTCCGTCTCCCCCTTCTTGGCCGCCACCGCCGAGGTGACGAGTTCGGGGAGGGAGGTGCCGATGGCGACGACCGTGAGCCCGATGACGTCCTGCGGGACGGAGAGCACGGCCGCGATGTCCGTCGCCCCCCGCACGAGGAGAGACCCGCCGAGCGCGACGGCGGCGATCCCCCCTATCGTGAGGAGGATAAGGAACCAGATCTTTTTCTTGAGGCGGGCATAGAGCCCCGTCTGGGGCGGCACTGCGGGAGGGGCCTCCTTCTTTTTGAGGGCGCCGGCGATGAGGACCGTCATATACACCGCGAAGACGGCGAGCATGATGAGCCCGTCCCACCAGTCGAGCCGCTCCCCCCACGCGCCGAGCGCCACAAGAAGGACGGACGCGAGGAGAAGGACGGGAATATCGAGGCGGAAGGAATTTTTCCGCACGGGGAGAGGGCGGATGAGGGAGGCGACGCCGAGGATGAGGAGGATGTTGCAGATGTTGCTCCCGACGACGTTGCCGACCGCAAGGTCGGTAGAGCCGCGGATCGCCGCGGCGACGGAGACGGCGAGCTCGGGTGCGCTCGTTCCGAACGCGACCACCGTGAGCCCCACGACGAGGGCGGGGACGCGCATGCGCGCCGCCAGCCCCGAGGCGCCGTCCACGAGGAAGTCCGCCCCCTTCACGAGGAGGACAAGCCCCGCTATCAACATGAGAACCGCAAGAACGATCGTCCGACCCATACCCGAGCTCCGCCTTTCACAGAATGCGAAAGTCTCGTCACCCGAAACTTCGTCGGGCCGCCGCGACACGGGCAAGCTGCCCGGGGTATGTTGCCGCGGCGCGCGGACTACTCCCTCCCGTCTTCTTTCATGCTACCATGAAACGGGCGAAATGTCAAGCGTTCCCGCCCCCTTTCCGCTCAAAGAACCCCCTCGAGGAGGAGTTTTACGCCGATGGCGATGAGGATGATCCCCCCCGCGAGCTCCGCCTTGCCCGCGAGGGCGTCCCCCGCCTTTTTGCCGACGAGCACCGAGCCCGCCGAGAGAACGAAGGTGACGGCGCCGATGACGGCGGCGCAGAAGAGGACGTGGAAGGGGAGCCCGCCCTCCGTCTCCGCCGCGAGGAGGGTGACCCCGACGGCGAGCGCGTCGATCGAGGTCGCGACTGCCTGCACTAGGAGTTTCCCTGCCCCGAGGGGAGCGCGGGGGGAGAAGGTCTCCCTCTTTCCCCTCCCGCGGAAGTATTCGACGGCCGACTTCCCGCCGATCGCCGTGAGGACCGCAAAGGAGAGGTAGGGGGCGATCTTTGCGACGAGGGAGGAAAAGGCGGCGCCGCAATAGTACCCCAAGAGGGGCATGCCCGCTTGAAAGAGGGCGAACGTCCCCGCGATCAAAAGCGCCTTTGCGGCGGACATGCGCGGCTCCGCCATGCCGTCCGTCATACCGACGGCGCAGGCGTCCATCGCGAGCGCGATGCCGATGAGTGCGATCTCCCAAATCGACATGATTTCCTCCTTCTGGTGGATTGCGGTTCGCCCCCTCCCCTACCCCTCCCCCATATTGCGGACAATATGGGGGAGGGCAAGAAACAGGGGCGCTTCCCCTCTTGCGGGCATGCCCTCCCCCTACGTGAGGGGGGGGCAGGGGGTGGGACGGCGATCGGGCATGCCCACCCTCGTCCCTGCGGGACACCCCCTCCTATGGAGGGGGCAGGGCGTTCGCTCTCGCCTTCCCCCTTATACTTGGGGAGGCACCCCCCTTAGTCCCCCCGCCAAAGGCAGGGGGTTTGCTTTTTCGCACGCCCCGATTTACGGCTCTCACCGCCTCCCTTGTTTGAGGGGAGGGCGTCGCCCGCCCTCTTGCCTCCCCCCTTATACTTGAGGGGGCGTCGCCCGCCCTCTTGCCTCCCCCCTTATACTTGAGGGGGGAGGGCAGGGTGGGGGGTGCTCTTATAAGGAATGGGGTGCCGTAAGAAAAAAGACTTGCGCACGGAAAAAACCGTGCGTAAGTCTCACCGTTTTGTGATAGCGCCCGCGGAAATGTTCCGCAGAATGTGGACGATACCGCCCTTGCGGGCCGATTACTCCCCTACGACTTTACTTATTATACCGCGCCGGAAAGATCTTGTCAACCCTTTTGCGCATATCCCGCAAGTTCTTGTGCGCGGGAGACGGGAACGGGCGCCGTCTGCCGCGTGCAAGTCTCGACGCGGACGACCGTCCCCTCCGCAAGCTCCCGCCCGCAGGGGACGACGACCTTCATTCCCTCCGAGACGGGGAAGGGGGCGAGGTACCAGCGGGGCACGCCGCCCGCTTCCACCTTCGCAAAGGTGTAGACGGAGCCGTCCGAAAGGACCCCGCCGCTCATGGAATGGATCATGTTCCCTCCTCAAAACAGCGGTGCGAAGAGCTTGATGAGCTCGCACACGCCCCGCCAGAAGATATTCTTTTTCGAGCCCTCCGCCGTCTGTTCCTCCGAGACGGAGAACATCTCTTCAAAGTCCGCCGCGACCCCGTCCACCGCGTCCGTATCATACAAAAACGCCGCGTCCTCGAAGTGGAAGAGGAAGGAGCGGTAGTCGAGGTTGACCGTCCCCACGACCGCCGCCTCTCCGTCCGCGAGAAAGAGCTTGGCGTGGACGAACCCCGGGGTGTATTCAAAGATCTTCACGCCCGCCTTGAGGAGGGCGCTGTAAGTGGAGCGGGTGAGGGCGAAGACGAGTTTTTTATCGGGGATATGCGGGGTGACGATGCGCACGTCCACCCCCCTCTGCGCCGCGAGGACGAGCGCCTCGCGCATGCGGTAGTCGATGATGAGGTAGGGCGTCGAGATGAAGAGGGTCTTCTTCGCGCCGCCGATGACGTTGAGGTAGACGTCCTCGGCGAGGTGCCGCCCGTAGAGGGGGCTCGGCCCGTCGCCGTACACCTGCACGAACCCCCTGCCCTCGATATGCGTCTCGGGGAAGTAGGGCGAAAAGTCCTCCTCCCGCCTCGTCTGCATGTCGAAGAGGGTGAGAAAAAGGAGGGTGAGATTGCGCACCGCCTCCCCCTCGAGCCGCACCGCCCCGTCCTTCCAGTGCCCGTGCGGGGAGGTGACGTTGGCGTATTCGTCGGCGATGTTCGCGCCGCCCGTGTAGCCCACGGCGCCGTCGATAACGACGATCTTGCGGTGGTCGCGGTTGTTGTGGATGTTGGTGACGACGGGCACGAAGGGGTTGAATTTCACGCAGTCGATCCCCTTCTTGCGGAGGGTCTTGTGGTAGCGGAAGTGCACCCTGCCCATGCTGCCCACGTCGTCGTACATGAGGCGGACCTCCACCCCCTCCTTCACCTTCTCTTCGAGGGCGGAGAGGAGCTCCGTCCAGATCTTTCCCTTCGCGAGGATGAACGTCTCGATGAAGATGAACTTCTTCGCGGCGCGGACGTCTTGAAGGAGAGAGGAGAAAAATTGCTCGCCCGAGGAGAGATAGCGGGTATTTGTGCCCGCCCGCACGACGGCGGAGGGCTCGACGGCGGAGAGCGCCTCGCTCACCTCCGACCATCTCCCCATCTTTTCGCGGAGCTCCTCCTTGTCAAACACCCGCCGCCCGAAGGGCGCCGCCCGTTCCCGCAGGATGCGGTACATCCGCCGCCCGCGGCGGGAGGGACGGTGGGAGGAGAAGGTGACGTAGATCGCCACCCCGAAGATGTTGAGGGTGGTGACGCAGAGCACCCACGGGAGCTTGGTTTCGGGCACCATGTCGCGGTTTACGATGTGGAGAACGGTGAGGGCGACGGTGAGCCACGAGGCGACGGAGAGCCCGAGCTGAAGAGCGGGCCCCGCCTCGGGGAAGAAGCGGACGACGGCAAGATAGAAGAGGACGACCGCCGCCGCGATCCCCACGAAGTAGAGCAAAAAGAGCAGGATGATGGTGAGCGCCACAAAGGCGAACCGGCTGAATAGTTTCTTGAAAAACATCGTCTTTTTTTCGCAGTCAGTCTCCCCATTCGAGGCGGTGCAGCCTTCCCTCTTTGGAGAGCCCGAAAAAATCCGTCTGCCGCAATGCCTCATAGAGGGCGACGGCGGCGGAGTTGGATAGGTTGAGGGAGCGCGTCTCCTCCCGCATGGGGATGCGGACGCAGCTCTCCTTGTGCTTTACGAGGAGCTCCTCGGGAAGCCCCTTCGTCTCCTTGCCGAAGACGAGGGCGTCCCCGTCGCGGTAGCTTATCTCCGTGTAGGCGCGGGGCGCCTTTGTCGTGAAATAGAAGAAGCGGGAAGACGGGAGGGCGGCGTACACCTCCTCCACGGAATCGTACACCGAGACCTCCACGAGCCCCCAATAGTCGAGCCCCGCCCTCTTCAAGTACTTATCGGAGAGCTCGAAACCGAGCGGGCGGACGAGATGGAGCGCCGCACCCGTCGCCGCACAGGTGCGCGCAATGTTGCCCGTGTTCTGCGGGATCTCGGGCTCTATGAGCACAATGTGAAACATAGCTCTCCCCTTGTCTGTGATAGGGCTATTATACGGCTCCCCCGCGAAAAATGCAAGAGGTGCCGAAAAAATCGAGCGGTTTCTGCCGAAAAGCCCCTTATCGATAGGTGTAGGTACGCGCCTCGAGGAAGGCGAGCACCGTCCCGATCGCCTTGTCGAGATCGGCGCCGCCGAACCCGTGCCCCGCCCCGCTCAAAACGGTGAGCTCTGCGCGCGTTCCGAAGACTTCCGTTGCGCGGTCGATATATTCCCTGCGGACGAGCTCGTCTTTGTCTCCCCACACGATGCACACGTCTCCTTTATATTCCCCGATGACCTCGTAGGGATCGAAATTTTGCACCGAGCGGATGAACTCCGCGCCGATATAGTAACCCATGAGCGGGGTCGTTTCCTCGGGCTTATCTTTCCAATCGTCGGGGATATTGAGGGCGGGGAAGTAGGTCGCGACCCCCGCGATCTTCTCTTTCACCGCCTCGTCCGCCGCCGCGAGCAGGGTGACAAGTCCCCCCTGGCTTCCGCCGAAGAGGAAGATCTGGGACTTGTCCACATTGGAGAGTTTCCCGATCGCCTCGATGACGTGCAGAAGGTCCTCCTTCATCGTGAAGGGAGTGTACTCTTCCGCCGTCCTTCCCGTGCTCCCGCCGTTTTTCTGCGCGCCGCAGAAATCGAACGCATAGCAGATGTACCCCCTCTCGGCAAATCTACGGCACTCCTCCGTAAAATCGTAGCCGTGCCCGTTGAACCCGTGGCTCAAAATGACGGCGGGAAACTTGCCGCTCGCATCGGGTTCGTACACCGTCCCCGAAAGCGCGATCTCCTTCCCGTTATCGACGTATCCGACGGTGTGTTCGTAGTGTGCCGTCTCATACTTGAAGTCCGGCCCGAGCACCCGCAAAACTTTCTCCTTTGCAGGTTTTTCGTCCGCACCGCATCCCGCGGCGCCGAGCGCGGCAAACAGGATCGCCGCACAAACGCAAAGACCCTTCTTCATGTCACGATTTCCCCCCTTATTTTTTCTTTTTTACTTTTTGAGAAGATGCGCGCCGCTCTTCCACGCCGTGCCGACCTTCTCCCCCGTCGCATAGTAGCCGTTGCGCATTTGGTCGAAGGAGAAGGCGTGCAGCTTGCCCGCGTCGATGCGGCCCTTTTCGTCGAGCACTTCCTCCGCCGTGAGCACGTTTACGATCTTGCCGAGCACGCGCAGCCCGTAGGGCTCGTCTTCAAACTTTTCCACCGTGCACTCGAGGGTGACGGGGTATTCCTCAATCACGGGCGCCTCCACCCGCTCGCTTTTGTGGGCGTGCAGACCCGTGCGCGCGAACTTATCCTTCACCTTGTTCGCGCTCGCGGTGCCGAGATAATCGCTCTCCGCGAGGGTCTCTTCGGAGGGGATGGCGAGGGTGAACGCCCCGCTGCGGCGGAGATTTGCCGCCGTTTTGTGCTCCCCGTCGATGTTGAGGGCGACCATATCCTCCGCACAGATCCCGCCCCACGCCATCATCATGAGGTCGGGGGTGCCGTCCTCGTTGTAGGTGCCGATCATGTAGGTCGGCATGGGAAACAGATAGGGCTTTGCGCCGAAACTTTTCATGCTTTTCCTCCCGTTGGGTTTTTGGGAATTGTACTCCCTTTGCGGCGGATTGTCAAGAGAATTACGAAAATTTCCGACCCCGTATCCGCAAAATGCCGACATGGGGTCGGAAAACGCCCGCCCTTCCGCCGCCGCAAGCCTTCCCCCCGAGGGGAAGGCAAGGGGCGGCCGGGACGAGGGCAAGTTCCCCTCGTTCCGCCCAGCCCTCCCCTCATTCCGAACGGAGCCGTAGGCGGAGTGAGTGAATCTTTCAAGATACACTCGCTACGCTCGGTATGAGGAGCAGGTGCTCCCCCCCACCCTCAAACGAGGGAGGAGGTGAAACCCGCAAGTCGGGGCACGCAGAGAGCAAACCCCCTGCCTTTAGCGGGGGGATCAAGGGAGGTGGAAATTTACGGGCAACCCTCACCCCTACCCCTCCCCCTGACGCAGGGGGAGGGCAAGCTCGGGATATGCGGAGGCGGAGTGTCGTGGGCAACCCCCACCACCCCCGCAAGCGGGGGAGCCGCCCCCTTCAAAGGGGGCAGGTCTTGCCGCCCACCCCCCTGCCCCCCTCCAACGGAGGGGGCATACGCTGTGCGTTCCTCGGAGGCCGAGAAAAATCCTCCGAAGGGGACTTCGGAGGATCTTTGTTCATTCAAGGTAGCTGCCCTGTGCACTCTCGCGGACGCGGTAGAGCGCGACTTCTTCGCCGCTCTTCGCGTCTACATAGGAGAGGAATTCCTCCTCCCCGCAAGCGCAGAGGAACTCGTAGCAGAGGGTCTCCTCCCCGCGGAGGGAGATGAGGGCGAGGTTGCAAGCCTTTGCGGCAAGACGGGGGGAGAGCGCCTCTTCCGCCGCGTCGCGGGAGATCTGCCCGCCGTAGTCACGGGAGGCGTGGTTCAAAAGATACGCCTTCATGTCGACGCCGACGACCCGCCCCTTCGATTCGCACACCCGCACCCGCACCGTGTCGGGGTAGGCGCGCACGCCGTCCTCGCAGCTCACATAGGTGAGGTTGGCGATCATGCCGCCGTCGGAGAGCCACACCGCCTCGAGATCGCCGTAGCCGAGGCCGCCCAAAAATTCGCTTGCAAGCGCGTCGCACTCGGCGAGGGTGAAGTTCTTGTCCGTGCACTCCTCGTAGGTGTCGAAGAAGGCGAGCTTGCCGCCGTTTTTGGTGATCTCGGCAAAGATCTCGTTGCCGTCCTCATCGGTGAGAACGAAGTTGTAGCAGGCAATGTCGGGCGCGAGGGTCTCCCCCGTATACTTGACTTCCGCGATGCGGTAGTTTTTGAGGTATTCCCGCACCCGTTCCTCCGCCTGCGCGGGGGTGACCTCTTCGAGGACGGAGAGCCTGTTCGTTCCCACATTGCCCCGTTCCGCGAAGGGGGCGTCCGTCACGGCGAACTTCTCTTTGGCGGACTCCGTCATGCCCGTGATGCGCTCGGAGACCTTCCCCTCCCGTCCCGCCGTGAAGGCGCGGAGGTCCTTGCGGGAAAGGTGGGTCGCGAGGTCGTTGAGTTCGCGGGAGAGCCCCGCATTCACTTCATACAGGCTCTCGACGGCGGTCATCTCCCGCTGCGTGAGTTTCTCCCCCGCGGCGAGCTTTTCGAGCATCGTCCGCGCAAAGGCGCCCGTTTGGTTGACAAAGCCCGAAATATCCGCACCCGTTGCCTGATCGACGGGGAATTTCTCGAGCGCGCTCTCCATCATCGCGCTGTCCAATAGCACCTCGGTGAAGAGCTCCCGCTGCTCCTCCCGCCCCGTTGCGACGCGGAGTTTGTTGAGGCTGTTTTCGAGCCCCTCCGAACTCGAGACCATCTCATAGAGGGCGGCGCGGTAGCCGCTCTCCGCCGCGAGGTCCATGCTGTTCATGCGGAGGGCGCCTGCGGTGACGACGGTCGCGAGGGCAAGACAGGCCGCCCCGAGGACGGAGACGGCGGCGATCCAGCCCCCCGCTCCGCTCTTTTTGCTCCTTGCCGCACGTCTCTTTTCTTCCGCCTTCCTCGCGTGCGCCGCTTTCCGCGCCTCGGTCTTCTTCTCACGTGCCCGCTCGCGCGCTTCCCGTTTTTCCCTCTTTGCGGCGAGACGTTCCCGCTTTTCCCGCTCGGCGCGCTTTCTCTTTTCCGCCTTGCTCTCGCTCAAAAGCACCTCGCGGCGGGCGGCGCGCTCCGCCTTCTTCTCGAGTTTTTTCGCCTTGATCTGCGCCTTCTTTTCGAGCTTCTCTTGCTTGTGCTCGAGCTTTTTTGCCTTGATCTCCGCCTTTTTCTCGAGCTTCCGCTTCTTGAGTTCCGCCTTTTTTTCGAGGCGTTCCGTCTTCTCTTCGGCGCGCGCTTTCGCGGCGTCTACCCGCCTGTCCGCCGCCTGCTTTTCCTTTTTCACCGCCTCCGCGGTCCTCTTCTTGCGGACGGTGGAGGGCGCCTTGTCTATAGACGGGACCTTCTCCTCGATCGTTTCCACCTTCTTTGCTCCGCTCGAAACGTTCTTTCCGGTTTTCTTTTCCATAACTCCTCCTTAAATGGCAAACACGTGCTTGCCGATGACGGTCACCGTCTTGCGGTTGAAGATCCACGCGCTCGTGGCGACCGCGGGATTGTAGTAGTAGAGACATCCGTAGGTGGGATCCCACCCGTTCATCGCGTCCCGCGCGGCGTTATACGCCGTTTGGTTGGGCTCCAAATTGATCTGCCCGTCCGTCACCGCCGTAAAGGCCCCCTTCTGGTAGATGACCCCCGAGATGCTGTTGGGGAAGGAGGGGCTCTTCACGCGGTTCATGATGACGGCGCCGATCGCGACCTGCCCCGTGTAGCTCTCCCCCCTGCCCTCGGCGTAGATCGCCTTCGCCATGAGATAGAGGTCGGACGAGGTGTAGCCCGAGGAGGGGTTGGACGTGCCGTTTAAGGCGTTGTAGGAATCGTTCATGCCGAGCGCCTTGTAGGTGGCCTTTCCGACGATGCCGTCTGCCGTGAGGCCGTTCTTCTTCTGGAACGCGACGACCGCCTTCTTCGTCGCGGAGCCGAAAATACCGTCTACCGCGCCCGAATAGTACCCCCATTGCTTCAATCTGCGCTGGACTTCCTTCACCTCGCCGCCCTGCTCCCCTGGCGGAGCACGGCGGCCTCCGTGACCGCGGCGATCGCCGCGGGATCCTCCGCGCGGACGGCGGCGTATACCGTTCCCCCCGCGACCGTGCCTGCGGCGAGCGCAAACGCCAGCGCGCCGACTGCCAAAATCTTCTTCATAGTTTCCTCCTATGCACAATGTGCGCAAGGGCGGAAATTTTATGCGCCCCCCTTTCCGCCCTCTTACAGGTATAAAAAGAGTTTCACGCGGCAATACCTTCCCCGCACGGAGGTGTGTCTCATGAAAAAATTTGCGATCGTGTTTCTTCTTCTCGGCGCAGCATGTGCCCTTGCGGCCCTCTTCGGGCTCCCCGCAAAGACCCCGCAGGAGGCGGACCGCTATCTCCGCGTACATATCCGCGCGGACTCCAACGAGGAGGAGGCGCAGCGGGTGAAATACAGGGTGCGGGACGCCGTTGTCGCATACCTCACCCCCGCCGTCGCCGAATGCGAAGGGAAGAAAGAGGCGATGGAGAAGATCGGGCAGGAGCTCCCCGCCCTCGAAGAAGTCGCGGAAAAAGTCCTCCGCGAGAACGGGTTCTCCTACGGCGCGCACGCGTCGCTGAAAAGGGAGGAGTTCCCCACCCGCGTGTATGAGGGGGCGACCCTCGAGGCGGGCGTTTACGACGCGCTCATCCTCGAGCTCGGCTCGGGCAAGGGGGATAATTGGTGGTGCGTGGTATACCCGCCCCTCTGCTTTTCGGGCGGGAACGGGAACATTGTTTATAAGAGCAAGATCGCGGAACTCGTGCGGAAATTTTTCGGGAATTGAGAATGGGGAATGAAGGGCGGCCGCCGGAAAAATTCCGCCTCCTGCCGCAGAGGGAGCACGCCCTCTCTCGGCGCCCCCTTGAGGGGGAGGCAAGGGGGGTATGGGAGGGCAAGTATTCCCCCATTCCGAACGGAGCCGCAGGCAAAGTGAGCGGATCTTTCAAGATACACTCGGGCTGCGCCCTCGGTATGAGGCGCAGGTGCCCCGCCCCCTTCAAAGGGGGCAGCTTTTCCACCCCCACCCTACCCTCCCCCCTCAAGTATAAGGGGGGAGGCAAGAGAAGAGGCGACGCCCCCTCAAACGAAGGAGGAGGTGAAGGCCGTAAAGCGAGGCGAGCAGAAAGCAAACCCCCTGCCTTCGGCGGGGGGATCAAGGGGGGTGGCTGTCGAAATTCGCGGGCGGACCCTCACCCCTACCCCTCCCCCTGACGCAGGGGGAGGGCACGGTTGGGATGGGCGGGTGCGGAATATCGGGGGCAACCCCTGTCCCTCCCCCTCACGCAGGGGGAGGGCAAGTGCTGAAATACCCCGCCCCTTCAAAGGGGGCAGCTTTGCCTCGCGCGGGCGGCAAACAAAAAGCCGCCCGAGGGGCGGCTTCTGTTCTTATTCTATTTTGCGAGGCGGTAGCTCCCGTCGAGGAGGGCCTCGAGCGTCTCTTGGGGAAGGCGGCCGTCGAGGATCGCCGTCGCCCAATGCTTCTTATTCATGTGCCAGCCGCCAAAGAGCGTCTTTCCGTCCACGCGGGCGGCGAGCTCCTCCGTCTCCATGTGAAAATCAACGATTTCCGCGTTTTTTTCGCCCCCATCCTCCAATTTTGCGCCGTCTACCGTCATGATGACGGCATACCACTTCCCCGTCTCATGCCTCCTTAAAACGGCGTAATCGGGGTATTGCGCCCACAGATATTCGGGCTCGTCGCCGTATTTATTGCGCGCATACGCGAGGAGGACGCGCGTCTGGATACAGCGGAACTTCCCGCCCGCAAGGCAGGGCTCGATCTCCCTCCTTGCCGCAAGATACTCCTCCCGCACCCGTCCCACAAAGGTCCCCTCCGCGTCGGTGAGGTGCAAGGTGTAGGGCTCCCCCGTCTCGGAGTCGGTAACGCTCTCCGCGATCTCCCCCGCGGGCGTGACGGTGACCGTGAGGACGAGCCCGCCCTCGATCGTCTTCCGCCGCACGAGAGCCCCGTTTTCGCGCCCGAATCCGAGGGAAATGAGGCGCTCTTCGTCGTATAAGCCGTTCACTCTATGCCTCCGAAGGACGACTCGATGACCCCGCCGCCCAAACAGGACGTTTCGTCGTACAAAACCGCATACTGCCCCTCCGTGACGGCGCGCTGGGGCTCTTCAAAGTCGATGCGGAGGGTGCTTTCTCCCGTCCGCTTCACGTGCACCCGCTGCTCTTCCTGCCGATAGCGGAGCTTCGCCGTGCAGTCGAACTCCTCCGCGGGGGGCGCGGGGATGAAATTCATGCGGGAGACGAGGCATCCGCGCGAATAGAGGGGGGCTTCGTCGCCGTGGGAGACGACGAGCTCGTTATGCGCGAGGTCCTTTTTGACGACGAACCACCTGCCGTCCTCCCCCTTCTTCCCGCCGAGGTCGAGTCCCCGCCGCTGCCCGAGGGTGTAGTACATGAGCCCGCAGTGCTCCCCCACCGTCTCCCCCGAAAGGGTGACGATCCTGCCCGGCTGCGCGGGCAGGTACCCCTGCAAAAATTTGCGGAAGTTGCGCCGATGAAGCAGATGCCCGTGGAATCCTTCTTCTTCGCGGTGGGGAGTTTGCGCTCCTCCGCGATCGCCCGCACCTCCCGTTTTTCGAGGTCTACAAGCGGAAACAGCACCCCATCCAGCTGTTTTTGGGTGAGTTGGTTGAGGAAATAGGTCTGGTCTTTGCCGCCGTCTTTCGCCTTTAAGAGGCGGTGCACGCCCCCTTCGTGGGAGACGCCGCAGTAGTGCCCCGTGGCGACGAGGTCGGCCCCCAAGGCCTTTGCGTATTCCTTGAAGGGGCCGAACTTCGCCTCGCGGTTGCACAAGACGTCGGGATTGGGCGTGCGGCCGGCCGCGTACTCCTTGAGGAAATAGGAGAAAACGCGGTCGAGATACTCCTTCGCGAAGTTCACGGTGTAGTAGGGCATGCCGATCGCCTCGCACACCCGCTTCACGTCCTCAAAGTCGTCGTCCGCCGAGCAGACGCCGTTCTCGTCCGTCTCCTCCCAGTTGCGCATGAAGAGCCCGACGACGTCGTACCCCGCCTCTTTTAAGAGCAGCGCGGCGACGGAACTGTCCACTCCGCCGCTCATTCCGACCGCGACCCGCGCTCCCATGCCGTCCCTCCCGAAAAATTTTTCTCTATTTTAGCATATTGCGACGAAAATA